>NZ_JBVJNN010000031.1:0-84616 GCF_055583685.1 Streptomyces sp. NPDC104581 | reverse complement strand
GGCGCGGCCACCTACGCGCTGCTCTCCCTGGCCGCCACCGGTGACGTCGCCCCCGACTGGGTGCTGGGCCTGTCCTGCGGAGCCGGAGGACTTCTGGGCGGATACTTCGGCGCCCGCCTCCAGCCCCACCTGCCCGACACCGCGCTCCGGCTTCTCCTCAGTACCCTCGCCACCGGCGTCGGAGCGCTCTACGCGGTTCAAACCCTTCGCTGACCATGCAGCGCCCAGTTGCCCCACGACACTCAGGTGCTGTCGAAACTCGGGTTCTGGCTCGCTTTCCGTGATGCGCGCACGCTGAGTGACGGCTGACGCTCCAGTCAGGCTCCGGGAAGTTGCCTGAAAATGACCAGGGCCGATCTTATTGTGGTCGACAGTGCGGCGTCGTGGAAGAGATGTCGCCCCGTCTGGAGGGCCTGCTGTTACCGTCCATCGCGGACGTGTCCGTGCTGTCGTTAGACGTGAGCCACGAGGCGATACGCATCGACGTCTGCAGCACGGCGGCCGGGGCGGCATGCCCGGACTGTGGGAGCGAGTCGTTCCGGGTGCACAGCTCTTACCTGCGGTTTCCTGCGGACGTGCCGAGTGGGGGACGTCTGGTGGTTCTACAACTGCGGGTTCGGCGGTTCTTCTGTCCGGATTCTTCGTGTGCTCGGCGGACGTTCGCTGAGCAGATGCCGGGACTGACCCGGCGGCACAGCAGGTGGACGGAGCGGTTGCGGTCGACTCTCGCCGCGGTGGGTCTCGCCCTCGCCGGCCGGGCTGGCGCCCGGATGGCACGGGCCTTCGGGGTGTCCATCAGCCGCAGCTCGGTGTTGCGGCTGCTCGATGCACTGCCCGAACCCGAAGTCCCGGCTCCGCGGGTGGTTGGTGTTGATGAGTACGCCACACGCAAAGGACGGGTCTACGGCACGGTGCTCGTCGACGTCGAAACCCGTCGGCCGGTGGATCTGCTGCCTGACCGGGAGGCGTCCAGCCTGGCTGCGTGGCTGGAGAAGCGACCGGGGATCGAAATCGTCTGCCGGGACCGCGCGCCGTTCTTCGCGGAAGGCGCCACAGCCGGGGCACCCCAGGCAACGCAGGTCGCCGACCGCTGGCATCTGTGGCACAACCTCGGAGAGGCCGCTGAGCGGGCTGTCGCCCGCCACCGCCAGTGCCTTCGCGTCCTGGTCCCCGATCGTGAGGGGAAGGCCGACGAACCGGCGCCGCCAGGGGAGAAGTCGGACTCTCCATGGCGGAGCGAGCGGTTCGCCAACCGTGTCCGAGCCAGGCACGCCACGGTCCACGCGCTGCTGGAAGCCGGCCACAGCCGGCGTTCCATCGGGCGTCAGCTCCAGATGACCCACCGCACCGTCAAAAGCCTCGCCGACGCTGTGAAGCCGGAAGACCTCTTTCGCGGCCAGTGGCAGCACAACAGGACCTCCGTTGTCGACGAGTACAAGCCCTACCTGGACGGACGAACGCTGGGACGAGGGCTGCACCAACGCCTGGAAGCTCTGGGAGGAGATCGTTCCCCTGGGCTATCGCGGCAGTTACGGCCGGGTCAGCGCCTACCTGCGAGAGAAGCGCACCTCGCCACGGCCGGTCACCGCGCAACCGCCGGCACCCCGCGTGGTGACGAGATGGATCCTCAGCCGACCCGAGACGCTGACCGAGATCGAGCAGCTCCGGCTCAAGGCCGTCCTCGCCAACTGCCCTGAACTCAACGCCCTGACCGGTCACGTCCGGTCCTTCGCCCACATGCTCACCGAGCGGCAGGGGGAACGACTTCCGCAGTGGCTCGACGCCGTCCGCCAGGACGACCTTCCCAGCCTCCACACTCTCGCGGCTGGCATCGACCGAGACCGCAACGCAGTCATCGCCGGCCTGACCCTGCCCTGGAACTCCGGCGTCGTCGAAGCGACAGATGTTCGGTCGCGCCGGCTTCGCACTGCTCCGCAAGCGGGTTCTCCTCGCACCGTGACCGATGTCAGTGGCTCCTGGAACCATGTCTTCGTCCGAGACAGCCATATCAGGAGCCATGCATGGGAACGTGGGGAACCGGCCCGTTCGACAGCGACCTCGCCGCAGACTTCGTCGATGGACTTGAGGGGCTCACCCACCAGCAGGTCATTGACGTGCTGGAGCGGGCATTCCACCGAGTCACCGACTCGGGAGAACGCGTCGATGGCGGAGACGGGGCCGAAGCCATTGCCGCTGGCGCCCTCGTCGCCAGCACCCTCCCGGACAGCCCCATCGTGATTGACCCCGATGACGGCCCCAGGCAACCGCTGCCCGCACTCCCGGCCTCCCTTCGGGCGTCGGCGAGACTCGCACTGCACCGGGTTCTCCAGGATGGATCTGAAATGGCAGCCGGCTGGGTGGACAGCGCCGACGCCGACCAGTGGCGCCAGGAAGTGCGACAGATCCTCCAAGCACTCGAAACACCCTCTGATCACTAGTCGTGACCGCTTCACGGAAGTCGTGCCAGAACCGAAACTCGTGAAAATTCCGCCGGACGCTCCCCCTCCAACCGCCTCCCAAACTGGTGTAGAAGTGCCTCGCGTCACGAGATTTGGCGGCATCTGCTGGTGCGGCCGAACCGTGTCAGCGGCTCGCGACAGGACTGTCACAGAGCGTTCCCAGGATGCTTGACCGTGCTCCCATGGGAAGGACAACAGTGTCTCCCTGGATCACAGAAGTGTGCTCGCTGGCCAGGCGGGACGAAGAGGGGGGAGTTCGCGTGACCACGACCTGCGTCATTCTCGACATCGGCGGCGTACTGGAGATGCAGCGGTGGGAAGAGCGGCTGGAGCTGCCGATGGGCACCGTCAATGAGCGGATGCGCGACGTGTGGCGTGCTGGAAGCGTCGGGCACATCAGCGAACACGATGTGCACTGGGAAGTGGCATCACGCTTGGGTCTCGGCGTTCACCAGCTCGAAGCCTTCATGGCTGACCTTTGGACGGAGTATCTGGGAACGCCGAACGCGGAACTCATCGCCTGCGTGCGGGCGCTGCAGGGGCGCTGCAGGCTGGGCATTTTGAGCAACAGCTTCGTTGGAGCCCGGGAGCGGGAGACTGCGCTCTACCACTTCGACGAACTGGTTGAGCAGATCGTCTACTCGCACGAGATCGGCATCGAGAAGCCTGACCCGCGCGCCTTCGAAGCTGCCTGCGCCAGCTTGGAAGTGGGACCGGAGAGCTGTCTCTTCGTGGACGATGTTCCAGCCAACGTTGAGGCCGCCCGGGCGGCGGGCATGCAGGCACATCTGTTCGAGGACAACATCGGGACGATCACGCGCATCGCCGCTCAAACGTCTGTGGGCCACCTCCGGCGTCACCTTCGTACGACGGGGCCCGGAGTGCCGGGAGTCCGCGCCCGCGTACACGCGGACATCCGGCTCACCGGCACCCAGCTCCCCGACGCGGCCTACGGTGCGGGGGTGTAGACGACGGCCGTGTTCTCGCACGGCCCGTCGGAGAGGACCTTCAGCGCCTCCAGCTGGCGCTTGTCGACACTCAGGTCCCAGCGGAGCTTGGTGCCGACCCACTCCCCCGC
This sequence comes from Streptomyces sp. NPDC104581, assembly GCF_055583685.1. NCBI lineage: Bacteria > Bacillati > Actinomycetota > Actinomycetes > Kitasatosporales > Streptomycetaceae > Streptomyces > Streptomyces sp. NPDC104581. The sequence continues at coordinate 81,079 of NZ_JBVJNN010000031.1, read as the reverse complement.
ATAGCGACACCCCGACCGAAGTCGCGTGCGAACAAGGTGTTCCAGCCACCGGGGCCGGTCACGCTGTCCAGGAGGACCCGGTCGGTGTTCCTGGAAAACATCGTGGCGTAGACGGAACCGAGGTAGGTGCCGTAGGAGATACCGAAATAGGAGGCCTTGGACTCGCCGAGGGCTTCGCGGACCCGGTCCAGGTCGCGGGCGGTGTTCGCCGTGGTGATGTGCGGGAGGATCGCCGCCGTCCTGGAAGTCGCGCACTTCTTCGCGACGGCCTCGACACGCTTGGCCTCGGCCGCCACGTCCGCCGCGTTCCGTGCGTAGGTGGGGATGTTGCTCGGGTGGTCCGTCAGCTTCAGCCCACAGGTCACCGGCGTGCTGCGCCCGACGCCCCGGGGGTCCATCCCAATGATGTCGTAGCTGTCCAGGACGCTCTTGGGGAGACCGAGCTTGCGCAGCGTGGCCGGCATGGTGAGGGTCTCTCCGCCGGGGCCCCCACTGTTGGTCAGGAGGACGCCGCGGCGCTTGTCGGGATTCTTGCTCGCCAGCCGGGAGACGGCGATTTCGATCGTTTTCCCGTCGGGCTTCTCGTAGTCGAGCGGGACATCGAGTGTGGTGCATTCGACTCCGGCCGCGGCCACGCCTTCGGGGCATTTCTTCCAGGTGATCTTCTCCATGTCGGCCTCGGCCGGTGAACACGCAGTCGACAGCGTGGTCAGCAGACCGATAGCGAGTGCTGTTGCTGTGCGATTCCTCACGAGTGGGCCTCTCTGGGGAAATTTGCGGATCGAGATGGTGTGATGACGGCCTGATCGGAAGAGGTCCCGGCCGTTGGCCGGGTCGGCGGAATACGCGGGGCCATTTCGCACACCGCGAAGCGCCGGGTGACCCCCAACTGCTCTCCGGCTGGCGCCTCGTGTAAGCGAATGGGCAGGTGACTTCAGCGGGGCAGGCCGGACCGGCGGCCGGTGGACGGTGTCGCCCTGACAGTCAGCGGTGACGGGCGCTGACAGTAGAGGCGTGTGCTTCGTGTCAGAGGACGATTTCGGCCAGGCGGGTGACCTCGTCGAGGTCGTCGGTTCCGGGGCCCAGAATCAGCTCGTCGGCGCCCAGGGCCTCGAATTGCTTGACTGCGTCGCGGAGTGATTCCGCGTCGGTGTGGACGTTGTTGACGACGGTTTTCTGGTATTCGCCGGTAGCGGCGTAGTAATCGGCGATGTTGGCGCGACCGCGCTCGGGATCGCCCAGCGCGAAGTAGTTGAGGGCGACCAGCCGGGGCTGTCCCGGCCGTCCGGCCGCCTGCCACTCGGCACGGGCGGCGTCGAAAGCGCCGGACGCCAGGGCAGCGGGCACCGATCCGGCGATGAAGCCGTCCGAGGACCGGGCCATCCGGCGGTAGGCGGCCGGAGTGGTGGCGCCGAACAGCAGCGGAACCTGCCGTCCTCCGGCGGGAACCGCCGGGTTCGGACTACCCGGAACGGGTTCGCCGGCCCACATCGACCGGTAGGTCGCGAGATCGCGGTCCATCCGGGCGCCCCGGTCCCGGGGTCCGTGCCCGGGCACGACGAAGTCGTCCTCGCGGATGCCCACCCCGATGCCGAGGGTGAGCCGACCGCCGGAGACCCCGTCGATCGAGGCTGCCTCCTTGGCCAGCAGCGCCCCCGGCCAGGTGGTTGCCAGCAGCACCTGGCTGAGCAACCCGATCGTGGTGGTGGCCCCGGCGGCCGCGGCCAGGGCGACGGTGTCCATCACGCCCGGATAGGCGAACCGGCCGGTGGTACCCAGCGTGGAGAAGCCCGCTTCCTCCGCTCGGCGGGCCCAGGCGGGAATCACCGGGGCGTGGACGTCGCGGACCTGGTTGGGTATGCCGATGCCGATGCGCATCGAGAAGCTCCTTAGTCGGTAAGGGTGTCGACATGGTGGGGCCGTGAACCGCTCCCGACTTGATCCTGGCCGGGCACCCATACACCTCGGTTACAACCGTCAGACAGCGCGCGCCGAGCCGCTCAGGATGGCGACGGCGTCGCTGAGTGCCGGCGGCTGGGAGGGAGGCTCGCCTTCGTACCAGCCCTGCGGCGCGGTCGAATGCAGAAAGGTGCCGGCCGGTCGGATGTCGCTGCGCGCCTGGTGAAAGTGGACGATGTCGCGGAGCAGCGTGGCGCCGGCCGTGTCGTCGGCCGCGTCCAGGGCCAGGGCCCCGTTGTGCAGTACGGCCAGCTGGTTGCTCAGATCGCCTTCGATGAGGAAGCGCCGCAGCGAGGACCGCAGCAGGGGCAGCGCTTCGCCGTCCTTCGCGTCGACCAGGGTCTGGGCCAGCATCAGCTCGCTCAGCGCGGCTGTCCAGACGAGCCCGGAGGCGTCGGCGAGCCGCACGGCGGCCCGCAACCGGCTTCGGCCTTCGGCGATCCGGCCCGCCATGACGAGGGCGGCGCCCCACGCCATCGCGGTGGCCGCGATCAGCCAGGTGGTCTGCGTCTCTGTGGCGATGGCGTGCGCCTCGGCCGACGCGGCCAGTGCGATCGCCGGGTCGCCTCCCGGCAGTTGGACCAGAGCCTGGTAGTAGCGGACCTCGGCGAGCAAGCTGCGATACCCCGGTTCCGAGGCCACCGCCAGGTTCGCATCGGACAGCATGCGGCGCGCCGTGGTGACGTCGCCGGTGAAGTAGCACAGGGCGGCCGACGACGTCCTGGCCCGCACGATGTCGCCGAGCGGGGCGTCCGGCGCGGCGGCCAGGGCCGTGGTCAGCATCCGGTTGCCCTCGGCGAGCAGGCCGCTGCGGATCCAGAACCACATGAGGCGCGCGGCCGTACGCAATGCCTCGGCCGGGGCATGAGTCAGGTCGTGGGCGAGTCCCGCGCGCAGGTTCGGCAACTCCAGCCGCAGCTCCGCCATCGTGGTCGCGGACCGTACGCCCCGCAGGTCGCCCTCGGCACGAACGACCAGTTCGCGGACCCAGTGGGCATGGGCGGCCCGGGTCGCCGCCGGATCTTTGTCCACGGAGCGGCCGTACGCCCGGATCGTCTCCAGCATCCGGTAGCGCGCCGTGCTGCCGCCTGTCTCGGCGGTGACCACGGACTGGTCGACCAGCGTGGCGAGCACGCCGAGCCCGGCGGCGGAGCCCGCGGCCTCCAAGGGGAAGCCGCCCTCGTACGGCCAGAGTCGCACCGCGAGGTCGCGCTCTTCGCCGGAGAGAAGGTCGAAGCTCCAGGCGATCGCGTCCTGCAGCGTCGCGTGCGGGGTCATCCTGCTGTGCGGGATTCTGCCCAGCACAGTGAACCGGTCGTCCAGATTTTCGATCAGCCCCCGTACGCCGAAGGTCCGTACCCGCGCCGCCGCCAGTTCCAGGGCCAGCGGCAGGCGGTCCAGCGCGTCGGCGAGGCGGCGCAGATCCCGGCGGTCGGTGTCCTGTTCGATCCAGCCGGGCCGGCCCGCGCGGATGCGATCGGTCAGTAGCGTAGCGGCGTCGTCGCCGTCCAGCGGACCGAGCGGCAGATTGTGCTCGCCGTCGACGCCGAGCGGGCTGCGGCTGGTGGCCACCACCCGCAACAGGGGAACGCGGTCGAGCAGGTCGACGACGAGCCGGGCCGCATCGCTGACGAGGTGCTCGCAGTTGTCGAGCACCAGGACTTTCCCGTGCAGGTGCAGCCGCTTGACGAGCGCCTCGTACGGGTCCCCGGTGAACCCGGTGACGCCGACCGCCTCGGCGACCGCTGAGATCAGGTGGGCGGGGTCGGCCACATGGGCGAGCCGGACGACGGCGGCCCGTCCGGCCCATTCCACGGCCAGGCGGGTCTTGCCCGATCCGGCGGGCCCGAGGATGGTGACGAGCCGGTGCGTGTCGACGAGACGGCTGAGCAGTGCCAGATCGGCGCCCCGGCCGATGAACGACGACAGCGGCCGATCGCCGGGAGCCGACGCCCGGACGCCGGTGGCCGCCAGGGCCGGGTCCTGTGACAGGATGCGGCCCTCGAGCTGCCGCAGCTCGGGTCCGGGGTCGACACCCAGTTCCTCGGCCAGCAGCGTCCGGACCCGGCGCACCGCGTTCAGAGCGTCGGCCTGGCGTCCGGAACGGTAGAGCGCCAACGCCAGCAACTGCCAACGCCGTTCGCGGTACGGCGCGGCGTGCACCAGCAGCTCGAGCACGGGCACCGCGCCGGCATGGTCGCCGGTGGCCAGCAGAGCCGCCGCGCCCTCCTCCTGGGCGCTGTCACGCTGTTCCACCAGAGCGGCACGGATCGCGGCCGTCGACTCGTCGTCGGCCAGGTCCTCGTACGGTGTCCCGCGCCACAACCGCAGCGCCGTCTCGAAAGCCTCGTGCGCATCGGCGTGACGGGCGACGGCCGCCAACGCACGGGCCCGGACGAGGTGGCCTCGAAACTGTTCGACGTCGGTCTCGGCGGCCAGGAGCCGATAGCCGCCCGCCGAGCGTTGCAACACCGTGCCCGGAAGCACCTGGCGGAGCCGGGAGACGTACACCTGGAGGGCGCCCTCGGGGTTGCGTGGCCGGCGGTCACCCCACAGTCCTTCGGCCAGGCTGTCCTCCGAGACCGGGCGTCCTTCCCCGGCGACCAGGATCGCCAGCAGTCTGCGGGGCAGCCGGCCTCCGACGTGGACCGGCTGATCACCCGCACGGACTTCGAACGGACCCAGCACCGCGAACGTCAGCACCGCACCATGTAAGCCCATGTCACCGATGGCGGCAACGACGCGGCGGCCTCGCCGTATCCGTGCTGTAGGCGGATTGAAAGGTACGGCCCCGAAGCTGCTCCCATGCACCCCGAGAAGAACGAGAAGATGGCCGACAGCCGCGACATGATCGGCGCGCACGACGCCATGCGAAGGGAGTTCGGCTCTCTGCCCAAGCTGATCGCCGGTGTGCCGGCGGGTGACGCCCACGGCACCGGCGTCGTCGCCGGCCACGTCCTGATGATGGTCGACTTCCTGCACGCCCATCACACCAGCGAGGACGACCACGTGTGGCCCCTACTGCGTGAGCGTTGCCCCGAGGACGTCGGGCCCCTCATCGAGACGATGGACCGGCAGCACGCCTCCATAGACGACGAGTTGGAGGCGCTCGCCGCGGGCGGCCGGCGTTGGCAGGTATCCGCGGACGTCTCCGACCGGGATGCCGTCGCCGCCGTCGCCGAACGTCTGTTGCCTGGGCTGTACGAGCATCTGGCGCTGGAGGAGGAGCGGATCCTGCCGCTCATCGATCGCCACCTGACCGAACACGAGTGGAAGGCGACCGTCGAGGCGTCCCTGGGCAAGGTGTCCTTCGCGCGGCGTCTGCTGATGCTGGGCATGGCTCTGCACGGGGCGAGCCAGGAGCAGGCCCAGCTCCTGCGGGCCGCCGTTCCCGCCGTCGTCTGGCATGCCGGCCGCCCGCTGGGTACTCGTCTCTATCGCACCCGTCGTAAGCGCCTGGCCTCCGCGAGCCGGGATTCAGATCTCAGCACCGGCTGATCAGCGGCGACGGCGGCCACTGGGGCGGGACAGCACCCTGAGGATCACCACACCCAAGGGCAGCTTCAACGCCGACCACTACACCGCAATGCGCGCCGCCTGCCGGAACTCCAGCACCTTTCCGACGGACGCCTCGCCGCCCTCAGCCTCGTCGACCCGGCCCTGCTGCGGGCGCACCTCGCCCAGCGCTGCCCGTGAGCCCGTCTCTTCAGTTCGGGACGGCACCCCACCGCCTTCACCAAAGGTGCTTCGCCCGCCGACCCTTACCGAACTCATTGACAGCGGACTGACCCCCTGCCACTGTCTCGTCTGACAGCGGCAGTTCTCAGACGGAACCTCAAGGGGACCGCCGCTCGATCCTCCTCCCCCCCCACCCGCGTCTCCCTCGCAGCTGAGTCACCACCAACGTGGGAGCGCTCCCAGAGAGGTACTGCACTCATGAGAAAGATGATGCGTACGCTCGTCACGTCGGCGCTCGCGTGCCTGCTGCTGCCCCTCGGCACCGGGCAGGCCGACGCCCGCGTCCTGGCAGATCCGATCGGCATGACCAGCGGGTTCTACGCGGACCCGAACTCGACTCCGGCCGCATGGGTTGCGGCGAACCCCGGCGACGGACGGGCGCCGGCGATCCGGGACAACATCGCCTCGCGCCCCATGGCCCGGTGGTTCGGTTCCTGGAGCGGTGACATCGGGGCCGCCGTGGGCTCCTACGTGGGAGCCGCGGACGCCGCCGACAAGCTTCCCGTCCTGATCGCCTACAACATCCCCGGCCGCGACGCCTGTGGCGGCCACTCCGGCGGCGGGGCGGGTTCTCCGGCGGCGTACCGCACCTGGATCTCCGCCTTCGCCTCGGCCGTCGGCAATCGACCGGCGCTGGTGGTGATCGAGCCGGACTCCCTCGGTGATTTCAGCTGTATGTCCCAGCAGCAGATCGATGAGCGCAACGGCATGCTCAGAGACGCCCTGGCGCAGTTCTCCGCGCACGCGCCCAACACGTGGACGTACCTGGATGCCGGAAACCCCGCGTGGATCGACGCGGGCACCATGGCCCGGCATCTCGACGGCGCCGGGGCCCGACAGGCGCACGGCTTCGCGTCGAACATCTCGAACTACTACGGCAACGGCCGCAACATCAGCTACGGCAACGCCATCAACTCGGCGCTGTCGGCGTCCTACGGCTACACGAAGCCTTTCGTCATCGACACCAGCCGCAACGGCAACGATTCCAACGGCGAGTGGTGCAACCCCGCCGGCCGGAAGACCGGGGCCGTCAGCCAGACGGGTGGCGGAGCCGAGATGCTGCTGTGGCTGAAGACTCCCGGTGAGTCCGACGGCAACTGCGGAGTCGGTGCCGGCTCCGTGGCCGGCCAGTTCCTCCCGGAAGTCGCGTACAAGATGATCTACGGATACTGAACGGCCCGGTTCGTCAGTGTGGAGACCGGCTCGCTCGTTCTGATGACCGTCCTGGTCACGGCCACGGGGTCTGGACGCGTCGCGCGTGGCAGCGGGCCGGTGGGCGAGGGAGTTCGACTTCGGCGGTGGCGTACGACTTCGTCATGTGCCGTACGCCGGTCTCGTCTGTGGCGGCTTCAGCGCCGAGCAGGACCTCGAAGGCCCGTGGGGCGGCGGTACGCGCTCGTTGAGCGGCTCATCGGGCGCGAGATCGAAGTGATGAGCGGATGCAGGTGACAGCTACCTATGCGGTGGGCCGAGTCGGCTGCGGATCAATCTCCGATACGGCGGAGTGTGCGTGATCAGGCGCCCGCGTGGACGTGTGCGGCCCACACCGACGGCAGGTTCGGATACTTCTTGCTGAGCTGCCTGACCGTGCGATGGACCGCCGCCGACGCGCACAACGCACCGGATCGATCCGCGGTCAACTCGCCGTAGATCTGCCGGCTGAAGGCTGGTGCCACGGCGTCGTCGACGCGCCAGAGCGTGCCGACCACCTGGGAGAACCCGGCGATCTGAAACGCCGCCAACGGGTGAATGGCCTCGTCGGACAGGCGCGCGGTGGTGCGGGCGGTGTCGCAGGCCGACAGGAACGCGAACTCCGCGTTCCGCAGGCGCAGCCGGGAAAGGTCCAGCACCCGAAACGGTGTGCGGTCGTGGTCGTGCAGCGCAAGTCGGCTGTCCGAAGGGTTGTCCGGGTCGCTGTACCCGTGGCAGGCGAAGTGTGCCCAACTACTGGCCGGCAAGGCGTCGAGAACGGCGTCACGAGTCGCGTCAGCGCCGACCAGGACCGTGGCACCGGGTACGAGAGCGGCCAGGTGGTCGGCTTCGGCCTGAGCGCCAGGCAGGTCCGGGGCGTCCGGAGTGTGCGGCATGGCGACCACCAGCAGCCGTGGTTCGTTCCGGTCGTCGCGGCGGCCCGCGCGGGCGTGGCCCAGAGCGCGGATCGTCGGCGTCGTCGAGGAGACGACGCGGTCGAGGAGCACAGGTCCGCCGTCGCGGTGGTGGCCCGCCGCCTGTAGCGGGAGCAGGCTGAGCGATCCGACCGGGGCCCACCAGATCCTTGGCCACGGGCCATCCGCAGCCGGTTGCGCCGTCAGCTCCAGTTCGCCGAGCACAGGGCCCGCGACGGTGTCCCACAGCCACTCAAGCGTGTCATGGATCGTCTGCTCGGCGGCCAGCCGCCCCTTCGTGAACGCCGTGTTCAGAGCGCGTACGCGGTGACTCACGGCCTCTTCGCTCAGCCGGTCCAGCGGGTACGCCCTGACCCCGTCCGGCGTGACGATCAGCGCGTCACACCGGTGCCGGCTGACGTTGACGTACACGATCGGGCCCTCGTGCGCCTGCGCGGTGAGGTCGTTGAGCAGCGGGGGCCGTAGGAACCGCTGCATCCCGGGCAGCGCGCGGATCCGGTCGATCACCGCGTCGAGCTCGTCGGCGAGGGCGACGCGGTCGCCGGTGGTGTCGGTTTCGAAGGCCGCGGTGAGCGTTCGGAAGCGTTCGGCCAGCTCGGGTGCCCGTTCGTGCAGGTCGGAAAGATCGCCGCGGCTGTCGAGTGCCTGGGCGGCGAGCACGCAGCGCCCTGATTCGAGCAGGGTCACCGCGCTGACCTCGTCTCCGGCGGTCAGCGCGCACGCGGCCGCGTTGGCGGCGACCCCGGCGAACCGGCTGAGCCAGTACTGGGCGTCCTCGCGGCCCAGGCGGCGTCCGGCGAGCCGGGGCAGCAGCCGGACCGCGGCGGCGTAACCCTCGGCGGCCACGTCGAACTGCCCGGCTGCGGCGGCCAGACGACCCCAGCGGTCCGCCGCTTCCGCCCGGCTCTCCACCGGCGACGCGGCAGACGCCGCGGCCTCCCAGTAGCAGCCGAGCGCCTCGGTCAGTGCGTCGCGGTCGTCGAGGTGCCGGAAGCCGAGCGCGAGGACGTTGGCGACGCGGGTCAGCAGACCCGCCCGGGAATAGGCGTCCTGCTCGGGCCTCCGCGCCGCGTTCCGGGCGAGGCCGACCGCCTCGGCGAGGACCCGCGGATCCGGCGGCTCCCGTCGCGCGACGGTGGGTGCGACGGGGTTCGTGCACCAGTCCGCAAGCGCGGCGGCCAGGTTCGCGGTGTACCCGGGCCAGTGCGGGCTGTCCTCCGGAGTCGCGGCCACGGAGGCGCGACGCGCCGCGATCGCGTCCCGCAACGCGTCGCGGTCGCCGAACTTCTCGTACGCCGTCCCCAGCACACCGCCGAGATTGGCCAGCCGCACTGCCCGGTCCGGGTCGTCGTCCGCTGTCACGTCCACGGCCGCGCGGTGCGCGTCGATCGCCTCGTCGAGCACGCTCGCCTCGCCCGTCCTGATGAACCAGTCGGACAGCAGGGCGCCGAAATTGGAGAGCCGCTGTGCCTGCCCGGCGACCAGGCTCGCGCCGAGGCGGACGGAGTCCCGCGCGCGGTCGACCGCCTCCGACAGCACCTGCAGCTCGCCGGTCACCCGGAACCGGTGGTGCAGCACGACGGCGAGGATCTCGAGTGAACGGGGGTGGTCGCCCTGCCCGGCCGTGGCCTCGGCGGCACGCTGAGCGACGTCGATCGCCTCCATGACGTGGGCCAGGTCTCCGGTCGCGTGGAACAACGCGTTCAGGTTGACGGCGAGGTTGCCCATGAACTGAACCCGCAGCGGATGGCCCACCGGCGTGCAGGCGACCGCCTCCCGCTCGACGGCGACCGACTCCACGAGCGCGGCGTGGTCCCCGAACGCTTCACCGCGGGTGACCAGCGCCGCGGCGAGGTGGTCCAGCCGCGCGCCGCGGCGGATGTGCCCGGCGGGGGTCGCCGCCACCACCGAGCGCCCCAGCTCGATCGCCTGCTCAAGCAGGGCGGAGTCCCGGGTGTGCTTGAACTCGGCGGCGTACCGGCCGCACATCTCGGCTTCGGTGTCGGCGCGTTCCCACCAGCCGGGAGGCGACTTCGGGCGCTCGCCGGTGAGCGCGGCCCAGGCTCGTTCCGTGGTTGTCAGCTCGCCGAGGTTCTGCGAGTGCTGGGGGTCGGTGACGGGCGTGTGGGCCACCAACGTCTGCCGGACCCGCAGCAGTTCGGCCAGATCGTCCCGCGCTCCGCGAGCGTGGTACCGGTCGTCGAGAAGGTACGCGAGGATCTTCAACCGGCCGAGCACGTCGGACGACCCGGCAGGCGTGAGCTCCACCGCCCGCCGCGCGGCGTCGACGGCTTCCTCCAGGACACCGGTCTCCCCGGTGTCCTGGGACCAGTCGCGCAGGACGACGGCGAGGGAGTGCAGGCTCCTCGCCGTGAGCATGTCGTCGGGGGAGCACTCGACGGCGGCCCGCGCGTGCTCGACGGCTTCCGCCAGGGGAGCGAGGTCCTTCGTCACGTTGAACGCCGTCCGCAGCGCGACAATGAGGTTACCCAGGTAGAAAGCCTTCTCCGTAACCGGTCCCTCCTCAACGGCCGCCCGGCTCCAGTCCAGCGCGTCGGCCAGGGTCCGGAGGTCGCGGTTCTTCCCGAACGCGGTGTGCAGCAGCATGCCGAGGTTGCTGGCGTAGCCGGCCGAGTCCTCCGGGCTTTCGTACGCCAGGAAGTAGGCCTCGGTGACCTCGCGGACGGCTTCCCGCAGGAACTCGAAGTCGCCGGTCTGGTGGTGGCGGGTCTGCAGCAGGCTCCCGAGATGGGACAGGACCACGTGGCGCTCGGCCACGTCCTCGGCGGCCAGCACGGCACGGCCGAGATCGATCGCCTTCTCGACCGACGCGGGATCCGGGCTGTACCGGGCCACGTGGAACGCTTCCCAGAACCGCTCGGCCGGGCCGTCCGCGGGCCCGTCACCCACGCGTCAGTCCTCGTTGCCGTTCGATGTGCCGGCCGGGCCGCCGGGCGCCTCGTCCGGCTCGGCGACCGTACGTTTCGGGGTGTAGCCGCGTTCCGCGGCCTCCAGCAGCAGCGCCGCCTCTTCGGCCGACAGCTCGGGTTCGGGTTCGTGTGCCATTACTACTCCTCCCCCGGCGCGGACGCCGGTTCTCCGGCTTCGACGAACTCCAGCACGTCGAAGTCCTCCGCCCGCAGCCGCAGGCCCGCCGTCCCGCGCACGCGAGCGCCGAACGCCCCGTCGGGACCCATCATGCGCGCCGATTCGAGGTACAGCTCGGCCGGGTGGGGGTACGACGAGGCGTACGACCGGTCGCCGTACCAACCGCCCGCCCAGTTGCCGTCCTTGAGCCGCACGCGCACGAAGCACGGTTCGCGGTCGCGGAACGCGTGGTCCCAGGCGCTGGGCGTGCGCAGGAACCGAGCCTTGCGCCGCCGCCGGTCCACCAGGGAGACGGCGACCGCCGCCACGGCCGGTACGACGAGGAACAGCACCACGGCGACGAAGCCGACCGCTCGCGGTCGTTCCACGAAGCCGTCCCAGCCCCCGCCGGTGCCCCGAGCCAGGCGGATCAGCGCCGGGCCCGCGACCACGGCGTACAGGGCGTCCAGCGCGACGGACGCGACGATCGCCCGCAGCACCCGCTCACCCAGATCACGCTCACCGGGCAGCGGCCCACGGCGGCGCTCGCGGACGAACTGATAGGTGACCCCGGGCAGCACCAGCAGGACGAGCAGAGCGAACTGCACGACGGTCGCGGGCGCCTGCACTCACCACCCCCATGTCTCACGGACTCCGTTGATCAGGCTACTGGCTTGTGTCTCCGCGGTGGGCGGAACACCCCTTTCCACGGCTATCGAGAGGGAGCGGCACAGCACCAAGTCGCCCGCCCGGTGCCAAGTGCGGGACAGGTGGGGTTCCCCCTTGCGATCACGCGCCTGCTGCGCCAGAGGCGTTCCTCCGGGTCAGGCCCGGGCGGCAGGCCGAGGCGTTGTCGGTGAGGACGCGTGACGGCGCAGGTCGTGACCTTCTCTTCCGGGTGGATCTCGCTGTAGGCAAAACGTGGTGTTCGAACGGCATGACGTCGGCCGTGAGTGCTGATCTGTCGAAGCGCCTGGTTCCTGATGAGCTCCGGGGGCTGGTCGCTCCGTCACTGCCGACGTTCGCGGCTCGACCGCGAGGCGGCGGGACCGCTCCGCGTGACGAGCGGGCCGCGTCACGCCACGGCGCACCAGGGTGCCCGTACGGTTTCCGCTGCCCGGCGCTGTCACGGAAGGCCTGAAGCTCTGTGAGTCCTGGATCAGCTACGACGTGGTGACGGGGGTTCACCAGAGCGTCGGCCGCGAACGGTCGCCGGACGCCGCACGGGCGTCAGCAAGCCGCGAAAGGCAGAACCGTTGAGGGCTCCTGAAGTGGCTGCGGTCGCGGGGCGGACCCATGTCCCTTGTCGGCCGCTGAAGGGCACACCGGCTCACTCCGGGCTCGCACTCGCCGTAGGCCATACGGATGCGGGAGGGGTCGGGCTCGATCAGCCGTCGTCGGTGCCGGGTAGTGGTGAGTGGGACAGAGTGGGCCGTACAGATCCCGAAGAGAGAACGGCTATGACCGAGAGTGACCAACGCCGGGAAGCGTGTCCCGGTCGGCGTGTCGTCGTGCGGGGAGCCGCGGGTGTCGTGGGTGCCGCGGGGCTGTCCGGCACGATGGCGGTGGGCGCTGCTTCCGGCACGCCGGCGGCCGGCTCGAACGGGGGGCGGGTGCCGTTCCACGGTGCGCACCAGGCGGGGATCGTCACCCGGCAGCAGCCGTTCGGCGGGTTCGTCGCCTTCGACGTGCTCGCGCACGACCGCGCCGGGCTGACGGCGCTTCTCAAGAAGCTGACCGTGCGGTGCCGGACTCTGACGGCGGGGGTCACTCCGCAGGACCCGGACGTGGCCGCGGTGCGGGGCCCGGAGGACCGGCTGACCATCACCGTCGGGGTGGGTGCCTCGTTGTTCGACGGGCGGTACGGGCTGGCGGGGGCGTTGCCGCCCGGACTCGGCCCGATGCCGGAGTTCCCCGGGGACCGGCTCGATCCGGGAAGCTGCCACGGCGATCTCTCGGTGCAGGTCTGCGCCGAGCACCCGGACGCCGTCCTCCATGTCGTACGGGACCTCGCCCGGGAGACCTCGGGACTGCTGCGGACGAGGTGGCGGGCCAACGGCTTCCTCAACCCGCCGCGCCCCGAGGGCGCCCCGCGGTCGTTCGTCGGCTTCAAGGACGGCACCGCGCACCCGGACACGGCCTCGGCGCGCGAGATGAACCGGCTGGTCTGGGTGGGGCCGGAAGGGCCGGGCTGGGCCCGTGGCGGGAGCTACCAGGTTCTCCGCACCATCCGGTTGCGGGCCGAGGCGTGGGACCGGGTCCCCCTCGGTGAGCAGGAACGAATCTTCGGGCGGCGCAAGTCGACCGGGGCGCCGCTGGACGGACGCAAGGAGAGCGACCTGCCCGACTACGCGCGGGACCCGCAGGGGCGGGTCACGCCGCTGGACTCCCACATCCGCCGGGCGAATCCGCGCACCCCCGGGAGCGAGGACTCGGTCCTGCTGCGCCGGAGCTACAACATCGACCGGGGCGTCGCACCCGACGGGACGCTCGATGTGGGTCTGGTCTTCTGCTGCTACCAGCGCGACATCGACCGGCAGTTCGCGACCGTGCAGAAGAGGCTGGAAGGCGAGCGGTTCGCCGACTTCAGCACCACGACAGGTGGCGGCTACTTCCTCGCGCTGCCGGGGGTGGCCGACGCCTCGGACTGGTACGGCTCAGCCCTGCTCGGCTCGCGAGGTCACGGGGCTGCCGCGCCGGCGCCCTTCCGAGGCCGAGCCGTCGACCGGCAGAGGTGAGTACGGGCGGCGCACGACCCTGAACTGGCGGGCTCTCTCGGTGGGGTGGGATGTCGGGCGGGTGGCGTTGTCCGTGAGGATGCGCCACACCCGGGGGCAGGGGGCTGGTGTCCCCTCTGTACAGAGGCACTCACGCATGTCACCGCCACTCCAGGAACACCGTGTCGCTGGTCAAGGACTCGGCGGAGACAGGAATGGCGGCCCCCTCCCCCGAAGTCGACACGACCCTGAAGTCGCCCTGTCCCAAGGGCTCCCCGGAGCGGTCGTTGGGCAGGTGAACGGAGACGATGAACTTCTCGCCGTCCGCCGATACCACCATCCCCTCGACGGCTCTCCCGTCGTCGTCGCGGACCACGGCGACGGCGGCGCCCTCGGAACGGCCGCTACGCGCGTCCAGCGTCCGGAAGTCGCCGGACTGGGTACGGCACAGCACCCGTTCCTCCCCGACCCAGCCGACGATGCCGACACACTGACTGAGCAGCGTGGCGGAGCGGCCCGACTCCGCGGTGAGCGGTCCCGAGGAACCCGGGGTCCGGAAGACGTGCCCGTAGATCCTCGGAGCGGTCGCGGTGAAGCGGCGGCCTCCGGGAGCGAGGTGGAACATGTTCGCCTGCACGGCGCGCGGCGGCTTCCCGGTGACGCTCAGGGGGAGGTCGTGCCCGGTCGCCGGACCCTCGTCCGACAGGCGGTGATCTCCCTCGGTGGACCGCGCACCGATCCTGCGCTCACCGTCGGCGGTGATGTACGTGAACCACACGCCGCGTCCGTCGGGTGCCATCACGGCGTTCTGCTCGTCGCCGCCCCTCCCCTCGCCGAGGCGCACGAAGTCGTCGGCGTTGCCGCCGCTCTCCACGAAGCCGGCGTGCGCCGTCCTGCCGTCGGGATCCCGGAGCACCACGGCCATACGTGTGTACGCCAGGTCGAACAGGGCGCGGACCCGGGGGGTCACGTACTCCAGATCGTCCGCGGCATACGGCGACGGCCTGTCCGAACTGACTCCGCAGAGGTCCACGAGAGGGCTGCTGACGTTCTTGGCGTCCTTGTAGTTGGTGAACGCGGCGTCGGCCGGGATGAAGAAGTTCCGGGTCGCGCGCAGTTCCCACCGCTCGGGATCCCAGGCCTGCACGTTGACCCCGGCGTAGCGTGCGCCCACGCTGCAGGTCGCGGTGACGACCGTGCCGTCGCGGGTGAACGGGGTGTCGGGGAGGGTGTATCCGCGGTTGCCCCGGTAGGGCGCCGAGGGACCGGCCCGCGGCCGCTCCTCTTCCTCGGGCGGCGGGGAGTCGCATCCCATGACGCACAGGACAGTCAGCACGGCGACCAGGACCGCCGCCCCGCCCCTCAGAGCAGCCCGTAACAATGGTCCTCCTCCGGTCGGTCGTGACACGACGTCCAGGGCATGGCTCCGAAGATCCAGCTCTGCCGGGGATTCGCGGGGACGGACTCCGTGCGGATACGGAGCGGCTCGCCCTTGTCGTCCTTCACCTGGACCCAGCGTCCCTCAGGCCGGTGGGTGTCCTTGTAGCGGATCTGAACGCCCCACTCGCATGTCTGTCCGGGTGGGGCGATGACTTCCGCCCGGAGCCCGCCCGAGGACTGGCCGTTGCCGACCTCCACGAAGCGGTTGCCGAAATACGGCTCGCCCTGTCCCTCGGTGTCGTCGGTCAGCACCGGTTCGTCGGCGCGGGGCGGAAGGTGGAGCCGGATTCCCTCGTATGCGGCTCCGCCCTGTGGCGGCTGTCCGATGACGGCCTGTGCCGTGCTCTCGCGGCACGTGAGGTCGGTGACCTTCCAGTCGTCGATGGTGACCGCGTACTGACGTGTGCTCATCACTGTCATCTTGAACGTGTCCGTGAACTCCATGCGCCCACTGGAGGTCTGCTCCTCGGTGTACCGCTGCGGAGCGTGCTCCAGCAGCGGCGCGTAGGCGAGCGGACGGCCGCCGAGCGACTTCAGGTAGGTGAAGACGTCCCGGCTGCTCTTCATCCTCCGGACCTCGTCGTCGGTCAGCGTCCGGTCGAGCACCATCGCCCACTCGCGGGGCTCGCTCTGCTCGGGCTGCACCGACACGGTGAAGGGCGGCTGGGAGGCGTCGTACGCCTTGTTGGAGTCGTTCTCCCTGGTGGTGCTCGGTCCGATCATGGCGTAAGCGAGCAGCGCCCCGCCCAGCGCGCCCACCACACCACTCGCCGCCACCACCGACAGCCACAGTCTCCTCTTGCGCCGGGAGGCTCCGGCAGGCACTCCGAGCGCTTCGGGGAGGACCGTCTGAAGGCCGTCGGCCCCGCTTCCCGCGCTGGGGGGATCCGGGGGCCGGGGCGGCGTGCCAGGGGGTCGATTCGGCGAGGACGGCACGGGGGCGGGCGGTGAGGTGGCATCGGCTGTCCCGCTCCCCCTCGCCGGCTCCGGAGTGGTATTTTCCCCGGTGCTCCCAGTGCTCCCGGCGGTGTTCGGCGGGGGTTCCGGTGTCCCGCCCGCTGACACGGTCGCAGTCATGCCATCCCCCCACGACGTGATAGATGGTGTTCCGCTCGGCTGCCCGACGTGGAGCCCCGAGCCGCGCACAGCGCACCAACCGTCCCTCACCGACACCATAGGGACAACAGCACTGCCTGTCCGCCGAGTTCACGCCGTTCGTCCCGGATCCGCACCAGCCCCCTCATGCACAGCCGGGCTCGCACCGCACTTCCCGTCACAGGCATTGGCTGTCCACCTGTCCGAGTCGTCTTGCGGGTCGGTTCCGAGCGAACGGCGAGGCCGACGGGCGAGCTCTCAGCCCGGTTGGTACGCCCCCGCCGCGGGACCGGCGATGGCCAGGGCTCTCCCGGTGCCGCGTCGTGGGCGGGCCGGTGCCTCCGGACTCGCTGTTCCGGCCCGGGCTTTGGAGCATTGTTCATTCCGTGATGGGCATGCCTCCTACCGCCCGGCCGTCCCGCACGAGGAGGACCGATGGAGCCGGTACACGTGACCGTCTGGAATGCAGCGGCGAGTGGAGCGGGTGCCGTGCCCGCGGTCTTCGTCCACGGCATCTTCACCTGGGGCGAGGACGCGGCGTACGGATTCGCCGCCCAGCGCCCGCTCACGGACACCCGCCCACTGCTGCTGATGGACCGGCGGGGGTACGGAAGTTCCCCGGACACCGCGCGCAGCGATTTCGAGGCCGATGCGCAGGATCTCGTGAGGCTGCTCGACGACTGCCCTGACGGGGCGCATCTGGTCGGTCATTCCCACGGTGGGCTGGCCGCGATGCTCGCCGCCGGGCGTCGTCCCCGGGCGGTGCGCTCGCTCGCGCTGATCCAGCCGTCCGCCTTCAGGGCCGCGTCGGACCACCCCGCGGTACGCGAGCTGCTGGACCGGGTGGAGATGTCGGTGAGCACGGAGGAGCCGGTACGGCCGGACGGCGCGGGCTCCCGGCAAGAGCCGCCGCAGCGGCAGGAGTCGGACCCGGCGGAGTACCTGCGCCTGTCCACGGAGGGGCTCGGCATGGCGATGCCGGAACCGACGCCCGAGAGGCTGCGCGCTGTGCGTACGTCGATGCGTGAGCGGCCGGTGTGGGAGGCGGATCCGCCGTTGGAGCCACTGGCCGCCGCCCCTTGGCCCAAGCTCGTCGTCTCGGGGACCTGGCAGGACGCTCCGGAGCCGTATCGCCGATATGCCGGGGAGCCGCTGCTGGCCTGCGCGGAGGCGGTCGCCGACCGCATCGGTGCCCGGCGCCTGCGCGTGCCGGGCTACTACCCGCACACGCAGCACCCGGCCGAAGTCAACGCTGCGCTGCGCGCGTTGTGGTCCTGACAGGACGCCGGAGTGCGGCACGGACAGCCGCGCCGAGGACGCGCGGCGAGGTTCCCGACTCCGGAGGGCCGGCCGATCACGGTGGCGTGCGGGCCGGGACGGTCACCGATGGGGTGGAGGCGGCGACGGGTTGGGGAGGGTGCCGACGACGGCGGTGCCGCCCGAAGGTACGTCGACGGGCGTTCACCGGCGGCGGTGGCGGAGCCTCTCACAGCACTCGGCCCGGAGAGCGGTACCTCGTTCGGTGGCTCACGCCGTTGTCGGTCGCGGCCACGGGCCCCGGAGCCGGGTGGCGAGGAACGCGCACGCACCGGACTTCTCGGCCCTCGCGCGGCACGCCCGCTCCGGTCCCGCACAGCCAGTCTTCGTACAGTGACAGCGCCGGCTCCGGAACGCCGTGCACGCCCTCGTGGAGACACCCGCGGAACTCCTGTCGGCGCGGAGGGCCGACGGTGGCGTGCCTGATCGCCCCCTCAACCGCCCGCGTGTCCGGTCGTCACCGCCCCTCCCCCGCGACCACGCGCAATGACACGATCAGCGCGTCCGCGAACTCCCGGCGCGCGCGGACCCGCTCGGCGGCGGAGTGCGCTGACCCGTCCGGCGTCGTGAACGCGTCGAGCGGTCAGCCGCGCGGGAGCAGACGTACGGTCACGATCTGGAACGGGCGCAAGGCGAAGGTGACGCCGTCGGTGGAGGTGGTCAGTTCGGGTTCGTCCGCGAGGGGGCGTTCGAGGAGATCGGTCATGGTGGCGGTGGCCAGGGGGAATCCGGTGCGGAGGGTCGTGCCGGCCCGGCTGCCGAGTGACTCGTAGAGCCGTACGATCACGTCTCCCGAGCCGTCGTCGGCGAGTTTGACCGCCTCGATCACGACGCCGCCGTGGTCGACCTCGACCAGCGGGTCGACGGCGCTTGTGCCGGTGACGGTGCGTTCGGCCAGGTTGAAGCCGTAGCCCTCGCGTACGGCGTCGCCGATGTCCGCGCCGAGCACCAGGCCGTAGCGGAAGCGGTGTTCGCCCTGGTCGGCCTCCGGGTCGGGGAAGAGAGGGGCGCGTAGCAGCGAGAGCCTGGCCGTGGTGGTCGTGCCGCCGTCGGGCCGTACGTCGTGGGTGACGTCGTGGCCGTAGGTGGAGTCGTTGACCAGGGCCGCTCCCCAGTCGGGTTCCGCGAGGTGGAGGAAGCGGTGGGCGCAGATCTCGAAGCGGGCGGCGTCCCAGCTGGTGTTGGAGTGGGTGGGCCGCTGGACGTGGCCGAAGGGGATCTCGCTGGTGGAGTGGCCGGCCCGGAGGTCGAAGGGGAAGGCCGCCTTGAGGATCTTCTCGCGCTCTCGCCATTCGACGGTGGTGTCGATGTCGAGCCGGCGGGCCCCTTCGGGCAGGGACAGCCGTTGGCGGATACGTGATGCGTTGACGCTTCGCACGATCAGGATGGCGTCGCCATCGTGGGTGACTTCGTCGGCGCGGGTGAGGTCCTGCACGGAGTTGCGGTAGAAGGCGTCCAGGTCCCAGGCGTCCCATTGGTTGGGGAAGTCCTGGTGGAGCTGGAGCAGGTTGCCCACCGCTCCGGGGGCGAGTGCCTCGCGCTGGGCGGTGAGGTCGTAGGCGGACGTGATCAGGCCGCGGACATCGACCGTGATGCGGAGGAGGCCGTTGTCCAGGACGAGGCCGCTGTCGTCGCCGACGCGTACGGGCACCGGACGGGGCGTCGTGCCGCGGGGAACGGCACCGTGGGCGGGCACGCCGTCGCGGCTGTGCGGGGCCGCGTTGAAGACGACCTCGCCGCCGTCGGGGCCCGACGGGCCGGCCAGGGTCCGCTGGGCGGCGTCGATGAGGGCGTTCAGTTCGCGGGCGGCGTCCTGGTGCGCCTGTTCCGTCTCCCGGTGCACCCAGGCGATGGAGGAGCCGGGCAGGATGTCGTGGAACTGGTGGAGCAGGACGGTCTTCCAGATCCGGTCGAGTGCGGCGTACGGGTACGGCTCGCCGGTGCGCACGGTGGCGGTCGCGGACCACAGCTCCGCCTCGCGCAGCAGGTGTTCGCAGCGCCGGTTGCCCTGCTTGGTGGCGAGCTGGCTGGTGAGGGTGCCACGGTGAAGTTCCAGGTACAGCTCGCCGACCCATACCGGTGCGTCGGGATACTCCCGCTGTGCCTTGGTGAAGAACTCGGTGGGGCCTTCCAGCTCGACCTTGGCCGAGCCCTCAAGGTCCGCGAGCCGGCCGGCGCGGGCCAGCATCTCGCGGGTGGGTCCGCCTCCGCCGTCGCCGTAGCCGAACGGCACCAGGGAGCGGTTGGCGGCCCCCTTGTCGCGGAAGTTGCGTTCGGTGTGGGCGATGTCGGCGCCGGAGAGGTCGCCGTTGTAGGAGTCGACGGGCGGGAAGTGGCTGAAGACGCGGGAGCCGTCGATGCCCTCCCACCAGAAGGTGTGGTGGGGGAAGGCGTTCGTCGTGTTCCAGGAGATCTTCTGGGTGAGGAACCAGTCGATGCCGGCGAGCTTCATGAGCTGGGGCAGCGCGGCGTTGTAGCCGAAGGTGTCGGGCAGCCACATGTCGCGTGTCTCGATGCCGAATTCCTCCAGGTAGAACCGCTTGCCGTGGACGAACTGGCGGACCAGCGACTCGCCGCCGGACAAGTTGGTGTCGGGTTCGACCCAGAGGCTGCCGGTCGGCAGGAGCTGACCGGTCGCCACCTTCTCGAGGACCCGGTCGTACACCTCGGGGCGTTGTTCTTTGAGCCAGGCCAGTTGCTGGGCCTGGGACATGACGAACCGGAAGTCGGGGTGGTCGTCCATCAGCGCGGTGACGTTCGAGACGGTGCGGGCCGCTTTGCGCACGGTTTCGCGTACCGGCCACAGCCAGGCCGTGTCGATGTGCGCGTGGCCGACGGCCGAGATCTGGTGGGCGCCCGCGTGCGCGGGCGCCGTGAGGGCAGGGGCGAGCAGTGCTCTGGCCCGGCCCGCGGTGCCGCCGATGTCCTGGAGGTCGATCGCGTCGAGTGCCCTGTTCACCGTGGTGCGGATCTGGCCGCGGCGGGTGGAGTCCTCGGGCAGCTGGTGCATGAGCCCGGACAGTATGTCGAGGTCCTGGACGAGTTCCCAGACGGTCTGGTCGAAGACGGCGAGATCCATGCGGGTCAGCCGGTACAGCGGTTCGCCCGCCGGCCCGGCGGGGCGGTCGGCGCGCAGCCAGGAGGCGACGTCGCCCGCACGGGTGGGGACGAAGGGGTCGCCGGCGGCGTCGGAGTCGAAGATCAGCGGGTTGGCGGCTGCCTCGATGTGGAACTCGAAGTCCTCACCGCCCTCGGCCTGTTCGGCTATCGGGAGCCAGGAGTTGCGCGGGTTCAGGGCCTTCACCGGTGTGCCGTCCGCCCGGTACACGAGCCCTTCGGCGGAGAAGCCGGGCTGGGTGGTGCCGAAGCCGAGGTCGAGCACCGCTTCGACCCGTTCCCCCGCCCAGTCGACCGGTACGGCGCCGCGGATCCGGAACCAAGTGGTGGACCAGGCCGGTCCCCAGGGTGCGCCGGGGTCAATCGGCTTGTAGGGCCCGGCGACACCGTCGCTCACCGGTACGGGTTCGCCGTGGATGTGGTGGGCGCTGACCTCCAGGGGGAGGGAGCGGGCGTGGACCGCGGGCCTGAGGCGCTGGTCGAGGACCCGGGCGAGTCGGCCTTCGGTCAGTGTGCGGTTGTCGTGCATGGAGACTCCGTCCGGAATTCCGCGCGCGGGCGGCAGGACTGTGTACCGGGCCACGCCGATGGCCGGCGGGCCCGGAAGGGGCGGATGGGGAACGCTCAGGTGAGGTCGGTCCCGTACCGGATGACCTCGATGGGGACCATCGAACGCCGCACGGGCGGCGGGGCGCCGGGGCCGGCGTTGATGCGGTCGACGAGCATCCGGCCGGCCCTGCGTCCGATCTCGTCGGCGTCGTAGGAGGCGATCGTCAGAGGGAGCCCGAGGACGTCCGCGAGGTCGAAGTCGTCGAATCCGGCCAGGGACACCGGGGCGTCGAGGGTGCGGGCGGCGCGGATGGCGCCGTGGGTCAGGCGGTTGTTGGTGCAGAAGAGGGCGGTGGGGGCGTCGGGCCCGCTCAGCAGGGCGACGGCGGCTTGTTCGGCCGCGGCCACGTCGGACAGTCCGCGGCGGATGTGACGCTCGTCGGGTTCCAGGCCGGCTTCCTCGTGCGCCGCCCAGTAGCCGCGGAACCGCTCGGCACCGGTGTAGAGCGCCGGGGGGTTGCCGAGGAAACCGATGCGCCGGTGTCCGTCGTCGATGAGCCGCGTGGTGACCGCTTCGGCTCCGCCGTAGTCGTCCACGAGGACGCAGTCGGCTTCCATTCCCGCCGGCGGCCGGGAGGCCAGGACGAGGGGCATGCCGCGCAGCGCGGCCGGGGCCAGGTGACGGTGGCTGCCACTGGCCGGGACGACGATCATCCCGTCGACCTGGCTGGCGGCGAGGTCCTCCACCAGCCCCCGTTCCCGGTCGACCTGTTCGGCCGTGTTGCCGAGCAGGACCCGCAGGCCGTGCGCGTAGGCCACCTCCTGGACGCCGAGTGCCAGGCGGGAGTAGAAGGGGTTGGCCAGGTTGGCGACGAGCAGACCGATCATGCCGCTGCCGCCGACCCGCAGTCGGCGGGCGGTCTCGTTGCGCCGGTAGCCGAGCGCGTCGACGGCGCTCAGCACCCGCCTCCTGGTCGCTTCGGTGACCCGGGGGTCGTCCTTGAGTACCCGGGAGACGGTCATCGCACTGACCTCGGCGCGGGCGGCGACGTCGCGCATCGTCGGCGCGGCGGCGGCGTCGCTCGGTCGGTGCTGGGCCACGGCCGGTCCTTCCTTCGTACCGTCAGGGGTGGTGTGCAGCCGGTGGATCGCCGGAGCCGCGGGCGCCGCCATTGTAGAGAGTGCCGGGCCCGCGGTGCCGTCCGCCCCGGGGGGTGAGCGCCGCGGCCCGTCCTCGCGGGTCGGGACGGTCATGGCCGGGGTGCTCGGGTGGCGGCACCGGGTGTGGGGGCGGCGGGGAGGGCGACCGGCGGCTCGCCCTCCGTACGGGGCTCGCCCTCCGTACGGTGTCCCAGGGCCCAGTGCGCGGCGCCGATCAGGGGTGCGTCGTCGGGGCGTCGGGCGGTGCACACTTCCATCGCGGCGACGGTCCGTTCGGCTTGAGGCCCGGTGGTCCCGGCCCCGGTGGTGAGGCCGGCCCGCAGTGTGGGGCTGATGAGGTCGAAGGACTTGGCCATGGAGCCGCCGATCACCATGACGTCCGGCCGGAAGGCGGCGCACCAGGGTGCCAGGGCGCGCCCCAGCGCGGTGAAACACCCGCTGATCGTCTCGGCGGCGTGCCGGTCGCCCCGTCGGGCGAGGTCGGCGATGGCGCTGACGTCCGGGACTTCGGCCGCGCCGTGGAGACCTGCGGCCCGGGCGTACCGGGTGCGGATCGCCTGCCGCGAGACCACCTCCTCCAGCGGCAGTCCGTCGACTTCGATGCGGTGGGCCCGGCCGCCCGGCGGGACGGTGGGGCCCTCGGTGACGGGACGTCCGTCGGACAGGAAGGAGGATCCGATGCCGGTACCGAGGGTGATGCACACCGACCGGCTCCGGCCCGCCGCGGCCCCGCCGTGGTGTTCCCCCAGGGCGAAGGCGTCCGCGTCGTTGAGGAAGGTGACGGCCCGTGGGTGCGGTGGTCGCCCGCGCAGTTCCGCCCCGACGTCGAGGCCGTGCAGGGCCTCGAACTTGCCGATGCCGCGGAACTTTCCGATGCCGGCCGCGTAGTCGAACGGCCCCGGTACGGCGACGCCCCAGTGCGCCTGGGCGGGTGCCGGGACCTGCCGGGCGGCCTCGGCGAAGCGGTCGAGGATCTCGGTGGCGCCCGCGTGGGCGGGCACCGGTCGGCGGACGACGGAGCCGGCGACCGGCAGTCCGGTCGCCATGTCCACCAGGGCGGCAGTGACGTGGGTGCCGCCGATCTCCAGCACGGGCACCCGGGTCATGCGGGTGTCACCAGGGACTTGACGACCTGGACGGGCCGCGTGCCGACGGGGTGCAGACGGTAGCCGCCCGTCACCGCGGGCACGGTGAGCGTTTCGGCGAACGCGAGGCCGTGGCGCCGGCCGTCGGCTGTCTCCACCATCACGCCGTCGCCGGCGGCGACGTTGAGGATGTGGAAACGGCCCTCCGTGTCGTCGTGCGCCGGGCCGGTACCGTCGAGTACGAAGCGGTGGACCGCGTAGAACATCTCGGGCAGGGCGCCGATGACCTCCTCGCGCCAGCCCGCGCCCTCGCGCAGGACGCGCGGCCGCTGCACGAGATCCTCGGCCACGTCGGAGCCGCGCCGCGCGGTGTCGAGGTTGGCGAAGGCGTGCCGGTGCGACAGCGGCCGGGGAACCCCGGAGGCGCGGCGCAGCCAGTCGTAGAACCGCAGTGAGTACAGGTACGGCGTGGCGCTGATCTCCAGGACCAGGTTGCCCGCGCCGGAGGCGTGCGGGGTGCCGGCCGGGATCATGAACAGCTGCCCGGGATCGGCCGGGAACGTCCGCACATGGTCCTCGACGCGCAGCGGGGTGCCGTGCGCGGCGGACTCCTCGACTTCCTTGCGCAGCAGGTCCACGTCCGCGTCCTGCCTGAGTCCGAGGAAGACCCGGGCGCCGGGCTCGCTCGCGGTGACGTAGTAGGTCTCGTGCTGGGTGTAGGACCAGCCGAAGTGCTCCCGCATGTACCCCTCCCGCGGGTGGCAGTGCAGGGACAGGTTGCCGCCGCCGACGGTGTCGAGGTAGTCGAAACGGATGGGGAACGAGGTGCCGTAGCGCTCGTGCACGTCCGTGCCGAGGAACTGCTCGGGGTGCAGGACGCACAGGAGCTGGAAGGGCAGTTCCACCTGTGCGCCGGCGTCCTGCCCCACGAGGACACCGGCTTCGGGTGCGATCAGCTCGTAGCCGAGTGCGGTGTTGCCGTCGTCGGGTTCGAAACCGAGCGTGTCCGCGGCCCACCTCCCGCCCCAGGCGGTGGAGTTGAAGTACGGGCGGGTGCGCACCGGCTGCCGGGCGAGCCCGGCGAGGGTGGCGCGCATCGCCGTACCGTCCAGAGAGGCGGGGGCCCGCGGGTCCTGGAGGTCGATCCACCGGTCGATCGTGGGCGCGAGCGCGTCGCGGTGGCTGTCGGCCACCGGCCAGTCCGTGTAGAAGAGACGGCGCAGTTCACCCGGCGCGTCGGGGCGCCCGAGGTTGACTCCCACGGGCAGTGTCCCGGCGGCCACGGCGCTCTCGGCATACCGCTTGGGCAGGTCCGCCCACCAGGTCAGATCGGGTGCGCACAGGGCGGCGCCGGGACCGAAGACCAGCAGGACGCCGTGCGTGGGCCGCTCGACGGCCGGCGGACCCTCGAACAGGTCGGCCATCTCGAACCCGGCGAGCGGGAGGAAGAAGGCGTCGGCACCGCCGTGCGGGGTGCACAGCCGCTCGACGGCCGCCGGTGACCAGCGCTCGCGCACGTCGAGGACGCCGACCTCCACGGACCGCGCCCGCAGGGCCGCGGCGATCCCTCGGGCGGCCTCGTCCCAGTCCAGGGCCGCGGGCCCGTCCACGGCGAGCACGGTCGGCCGGCCGGGCAGGGTCGCCACGGCGTCGTTCCACCCGCTGGTCACGGCGGCGGTGGCCGGGTAGCGGGGGTCGCGTTCGTACGGTCGGGGATCTGAGAGCACAGGTACTCCTGGAGAGGTGAGCGGGGCAACCGCCGGGATGGTATCGATAACCAAACGAGGGAACAAGGGGAGCACTTCCTCATGATGCGTAATGCCAGATCGGAGGGGGTAGCCCGAGGATTCTCGTCACGGAGGCTTGTTTCGACCAGATGGTGTCGTTAACATCCTCGCAATCCGAACCGCCACCGCCGTGCGGTACGGCGAGATCTCGCGGCGGACCCCGAGCTCTCCACCCATCGCACCCCCCAGAGCCAGGGATCTCCGCCGGGATCCGCAGGGAAGGGAACCCATGAGATCAATCGGCGGGGCGACACACTGGTCGTCCCACCCACTCGGCCGCCGCACCGTCCTGGCCGGCGTCGGAGCGGGCGCCGTGGCCTCGCTGGCCGGCTGCGCCCGGGGAGACAGCACCGCGGTGCAGCCCGGCACCACCTCGCTCGCCAACGACAACGCCACCTGGGACCAGGGCTACGTCGCGGCCGGGCGCGAGCTGAAGAAGCTCACCGGGTACGCGCTGCGCCCCCTGTCCAACCCGAACCCCACGTCGTACAAGCAGGTCACGCAGATCTCGCTCCAGACGACCAAGGCCACGGACATGATCAAGTGGGCCTCGGGCTACTTCCTCAAGTCACTGGCCCGCACCGGGGAACTCAGCGATCTCTCCTCGATCTGGGCCGACTGTGAACGCAAGGGCTGGATCACTCCCCAGACGCGTGAGGCGATGTCGTACCGCGGCTCCGTGTACGGGATACCGCTCTACGAGTCGTACTACGTGCTCTTCTACAACACGGCCCTCTTCCGCGAGCACGGCCTGAGGGCGCCGGACACCTGGGACGAGCTGCTGCACAACGCCGAGGTGCTGAAGAAGGCGGGCGTCGTCCCGTTCGTCGCCACGCAGACCGGCAACTGGCCCGCCTACGAGTGGTTCCAGGAGCTCGTCAGCAAGGTGGACCCGGAGTTCTACGCGGAGCTGATCAGCGGCAAGGCGCAGTACACCGACCCGCAGGCGCAGCAGGCGATGCAGATCTGGCAGGACTTCATGGACAAGGGCTGGATGACACCGGCCGACTTCGACCAGAACAACGGGCCCGCCGCGCTGAAGACCGGGAGGGTCGGCATGTTCCTGCACGGTTCCTGGCAGTCGCAGGGAATCGCGGCCACCGGCATGAAGCCGGGCACCGACTTCGACGCCTTCGTCATGCCTCCCGTCGACCGCTCCACCCGCCGCTCCGTGATCACCGAGTCGGGTGTGCTGGCCGTCCCGCGCAAGGCCGTCTCGCACGAGGCGGCGATGGCCAACGCCGCGCACTGGCTCGACCCGAGGGTGCAGAAGGTGTGGACGGACTTCCTTCAGGACGCCTCGGCCAATCCGCTGTCCGAGCCGGGCAACCCGGTGATGGCAGGTCTCAAGGACCGTGCGCTGAAGGAGCGTTGGACGCTGCTGCCCCGCTACGGCGAGTCGGGTCCGCCCAACCTCGTCCAGGGAAACACCGATGACCTGGGGAGCTTCATGACCGGTGCCGCTTCTCCGCGCGCCACGCTGCGCAGCATGGCGGGGCGGGCGTCGAAGGAGTGGGCCGCGTGGGAGAGGGACGAGGCATGAGTTCTTCCGTCGGACAGCGGCGCTCGCCGCTCCCCGCGTCACTGGCCCCGGCCCGCCAGGGGCCCGGCCGTTCCGCACCCGGGCGGCGTCCGGGGAGGCGGATACGGGAGAGGCTGGCGGGGGCAGGGTTCCTGGCTCCCGCCGTGCTCCTGGTGAGCGCGCTGCTGCTGTTTCCGTTCGTCTCGACCGTCTACCGGAGCTTCTTCGACGACCGGCGCGTATCGGGTTTCGCCGGTCTCGACAACTACGGCCTCTTCCTCAGCGATCCCGTACTGACGCGGTCGATCCAGAACACCCTGATGTGGGTGGTCGGCACGGTCGCGCTCCCACTCCTGCTCGGCCTGGCCATCGCCGTGCTGACGCACATTGGTGGCTGGTCCCGTGTGGCCCGCCTGGTCGTCGTCCTCCCCTACGCCCTGTCCGGCTCGGCCGTCGCGGTGGTGTGGAACTTCGTCCTGACCACCGACGGCGCCGCCAACCAGATGCTCACGGCACTCGGTCTGGACTCCCTCGCCCAGGGCTGGCTCCTCGAATGGCCCGGCAACACGCTGGTCATGATCGCCGCCAATACGTGGCAGTCGGCGGGCGTCGCCGTGATCCTCTTCCTGGTGGGGCTCCAGACCATCCCGCCCGAAACCCTTGAGGCGGCCTCGCTCGACGGTGCGGCGGGCTGGCGGAAGTTCTGGTACGTCGTACTGCCTCAGCTGCGGACGGTCTCGGTGATCGTCGTCGGCACCAGTCTGGTCAACGGGCTCAAGTCGTTCGACCTGATCTGGGTGCTCACCCAGGGCGGGCCCGGCCGGGCCTCGGAGACGCTCGCCGTCTCGATGTACCAGGAGACCTTCCTGGCCCTGCGCCCCGGAGCCGGCGCGGCCGTCGCGGTCGTCCTCACCACGATCGTGCTGGTCGCCTCGTGGCTGTATCTGCGCCGTCAGCTGACCCCGAAAGGCAACTGATCATGACCACCCCCGGCACCACACGGAGGTCCGCTCCCCGGGCGCGGCTCACGCCCGGCCGGATCCTGCGCAACGCGACCCTGGTGGTCATCTCCCTGGCCTGGGCCCTGCCCACCTGGCTGCTGCTGGTCAACGCCCTGGTGCCGGCCGCCGACTACGGCGGCACGCCGCACTGGTGGCCGCAGGGCTTCGGCCTCTACGACAACATGTCCCAAGCCTGGACGCGGGCGAACCTCGGTCCCGCCATGGGCAACAGCCTGCTGTACGCCGTCACCAGCGCCGGAGCGGCCATCGTGGTGGCCACTACGGCCGCGTTCGCCACCGTGATCATGCCGGTCCGGCACAAGGCGCTGTGGTTCTGGCTGATCTACTCGGGCACCCTGCTGCCGCTCCAGGTCTTCCTGCGGCCCCTGTTCCTGGCGTACGCCGATGCCGGGCTCTACGACGCCCAGTTCGGACTGTTCCTGGTGTACGTGGCCATCGCCATCCCGTTCGCCTACTTCATCATGCGCAACTTCGCGCTGACGCTGGCACCGGAGATCATCGAGGCGGCCCGGATGGACGGGGCGTCGTGGTGGCGGATCTTCTGGCAGATCCATGTGCCGCTGTCCCGCTCCGCCATGGTCGCCGCGTTCGTCTTCCAGTTCGTCGCCGTCTGGAACGACCTGCTGTTCGGCATCACCTTGTCCACCAGCGGCAACATCCGTCCCGTCATGGCCGCCCTCGCCGAACTCCAGGGCAACTACTCCAACGTCGGGCCGCCCGTCGTACTCGGTGGCGCGCTCCTCGTCTCGCTGCCGACCGTCGTCCTGTTCTTCTCCGCACAGCGCTTCTTCGTCAGCAGCCTCAAGCTGCACGGCTGAGCCGCATCCCGGCCGCCCCTCACCGATCCACCTTCCCGAAAGGCAGACCATGGTGAAAACACCCGCACGCGCCGCACTTGCCCTCGCCCTTCTGACCGGAGCGCTGTGGGCGAGCCCCGCCGCGGCGGCCGGCGACGAGCGGCGGGAGACCACGCCCGCCACCTGGGCCCACCGCGCCGAGGCCGGCTACGACGCCTTGCAGCGCCACCTCTACCAGGGCCCGCGGGAGCACGGCCTGTACCTGGAGAAGACACCCCGCGAGGAGGGGGAGAACGCCCACTCGTACCTGTGGCCCCTGCGGGAGGCCGCAGCCGCCACCGTCGACATGTCAGAACTCCCGGGCGTCGGCGCCCGCTACGACCGCGATGCCGCCGAGCGTTTCACGGCCCTGCGCCTGTACTTCAACCCCCGCGACGGCAGGCCCGGTTACGACTCCTACCTGCCCGCACCGCTCGGCCAGGGCGGCGACGTCTTCTACGACGACAACGCCGTCGTCGGGCTCACCTTCCTCGACCAGTACCGGGCCACCGGCGAGAGGCTCTACCTCGAGCGGGCGGCGGAGACCTTCGACGTCGTCAGCCGCGGCTGGGACGACGACCCCGCCAAACCCTGCCCCGGCGGCATGCACTGGGTCGACTCCCCCGGCAACTACATGCGCGCCGCCAACGTGACGGGCCTGTCCGCCCAACTGGCCGCAGAGCTCTACGCCACCGGCCACGACGACCGGTACCTCGCGAGCGCGAAGAAGTGGTACGAGTGGAACTGGTCGTGCCTGCGCAGCTCCCCGGGCCTGTACAGCAACAGCCGCGACGACGACGGCACCGTCAACGAGACCCTGTGGACCTACAACTCCGGAGCCATGATCGGCACCGCCGCCACGCTCTACCGCGCCACCGGTGACCGCGCCTATCTCGACCGCGCTGTCGAGGACGCCACCGGCTCGCTCGGCTACTGGAAGCAGGGCGACCGGCTGCACGACCAGCCGGCGATCTTCAACGCCTTCTACTTCGACAACCTCCGCATCCTGGACGAGGTGCGGCCGAACCGCGCGTACCGGGAGACGGCCGCCGCGTACGCCGAGCAGACCTGGAAGGACAACCGGTCGCCGTCCGACGGCCTGTTCCGCTTCCAGCCCTCCGGCGGCGGCGACCACGACCCGGCCGCACAGGCCGAGACCCTCCACCAGTCCGCCATGGTCCAGATCTTCGCCGGGCTCGCCACCGACCGTTCCTGAGCCCCACCCGCCCCCGACCAGCACCGCACCGCAGCACACCGCAGCGCACCGCACACGAGTGGAGACCTCTCCCATGCCCCGCCCCGCACTTGCCCGTCCCTCCTGGTGGGACTCGAACACGGCCCGCGACATCCTGCGGGACCGCGCGGTGTCCGCCGAAGGGGTCCTCGGCGGACACCGGATCCGGCTGGCCCCCGAGCCGCTGCTGCGCCACGACGGCGCGGGCGGCCTGCTCCAGTCCGTCCGCGTCACCACGGGCGGCCGAGCGGTCACCCGTGCCCGCGTCACCACCGTCGCGGGCGGTGCGCTGCGGTGCGACGTCCTGCCGGGGCCCGGCGGAGACGTCCGGCTCCTCGTCCCGGAGGTGGAGTCGCCCACACCCGTCCTGGTCGAGCTGCCGGAGCTGGCCGACGGGGAAAGCGTCGAGGTACGGCTGACCCCGCAGCGCCACTGGACGCTGCACCTCGTCCAGCACGCCCACCTGGACATCGGCTACACCGACCCGCAGAGCACCGTGCTCGCCGAAGGGCGCAAGTACCTCGACTCCCTGCTCGAACTCTGCCGCAGCACGGACGACTGGCCCGACACGTCGAAGTTCCGCTGGGCGGTCGAGGGATTCTTCAGCTACGAGAACTGGTCACAGAACCGTCCGCCGCGGCAGGTCGCGGAATTCCTGGACCGGGTACGCGAGGGCCGCGTCGAACTGGCCGCGATGCCCTTCAACCTGCACACCGAGACCTGCTCCACCGACGAGTTGCACGAACTGCTGCGCCCCGTCCGCGAGCTGCGGGACCGGCACGGCATCGACATCACCACGGCCATGCAGACAGACGTACCCGGCCAGGTCGTCGGCCTCCCCGACGTCCTCGCGGGAAGCGGGATCCGCTACCTGTCGGTCGCCCACAACTGGGCGGGGCGCGCGGTACCGCACCACACCGGTGGCCAGGACCTGCCGCGCCTGTTCCGCTGGCGGGCGCCGAGCGGACGCGAAGTGCTCGTATGGCGCACCGACACCCCGCACGGCCTCGCCTACATGGAGGGGTCGATCCTCGGCTTCGACGAGTCCTTCGAGCGCGTCGACGACCTGCTGCCGAATTACCTCACCGCGCTGGCGAACCACCAGTACCCGCACGAGGGCCGCGGCATCCCCGGATTCCCCATACTGGACGAGGAGTTCAAGGGTGACCCCTACCCGTGGGACATCCTGCACCTGCGCGTCCTGGGCAAGTTCGCGGACAACGGCCCGCCGCGCCGCGTCATCGCCGAGACCGTACGCCGGTGGAACGAGGAATGGGCCTTCCCCCTCCTGCGCACCTCCCGCAACGAGGACTTCTTCATCGACGCCGAACAACGGCTCGGCGACCGGATCGAGACGTTCGAGGGCGACTGGACGGACTGGTGGGTCGACGGCGTCGGAGCGGGCGCCGTGCCGCTGGCCGCCACCCGCGACGGGCAGGCGGGGCTCGCCGACGCGCAGACCGTCGCGGGATACGCGGAGATCCTGGGGGCGCCGGACGGGGTCCGGATCACCGGGGCCGCCCCCGAGGTGTACCGCGCCGCCTCGCTGTTCAACGAACACACGTGGGGAGCGGGCGACCCCTGGACGCACGGCGACCACGGCCACGCGTCGGGCGAGCGGCAGTGGCACTGGAAGTACGCCCAAGCCCTCCACGCCCACGACGGGGCCCGCACCCTGCTCGACGCCGCGAGCGCCGCGCTGGGGGAACGGCTCGCTCCGCGCGAGGGAACGCTCGCCGGTTACTACGTCGTCAACACGTGCAGCTGGGAACGGTCCGAGACGGTGCGGCTCTTCCTGCCCGAGAGCACCGTGCCCCTCGCCGACCCGGTGCGGGTCGTCGACTCCCGGGACGGAACCGGGCTGGAGGCGGTGGAAGAAGCGCAGAGCAACGAACTCCACCGCGCGGCGGGACGCTTCCTGCTGTTCCGGCTGCCCGCCGTACCGCCCCACGGGGCGGTACGGGTGGACATCGAGCCCGCTGCGGCCCCGTCGGCCGAGCCGGCGGCGGAAGACAGCGTCCCGGCCGAAACCTCCACGGTCCTGGAGAACGAATTCCTGCGCCTGCACGTCGACCTGGCGTCCGCGTGCATCGACTCGATCGTGGACAAGCGGACCGGCAGCGAGCTGGTCCGCCAGGACGCCACGGTCGGCTTCAACGGCTACCTGTACGACGAGTACGCCACGGCCGGCGGGTTCAACCACCAGTCCAGCAAGACCACCGCCGACGCATCGATGCACCTGCTGGCCACACGGAACACGGCGCCCCCGGCGGCCCTGGTGGAACGGACCTCGGACGCCACCGGCGAGACGCTGGTCTACGAGTGCGCCCCGGCGGGAGCCCGACGCCTCCGGGTGAGGGTTCATCTGCCGCACGCGAGCGCACGAATCGACCTGGAGAACCGGATCGACAAGACCGCCACCCTGACGAAGGAGAGCGCGTTCTTCGCCTTCCCCTTCGCCATGACCTCCCCGGTCGTCCGGATGGAGGCGACCGGCGGAGCCACGGGAACGGGACTGCCCACGGTGCCGGGCTCCGCCCGGCACATGCGGGCGATCCGCCGCTGGGTCAGCCTCCAGGAGAACGGAACCGGCGCGGCGCTGGCCACCCAGGACGCGCCGCTGATCCAGGTGGGCGGCATCGCCATCCCCTATGCGCCGTATCCGCCGTCACTGGCCCAGGAAGAGCCCGGAACGGTCTTCTCCTGGGTCCACAACAACATCTGGGACACCAACTTCCCTTCCCAGCAGGCGTTCGACCACGTGTTCCGCTACAGCGTCGGCTGGGAGGAGGAGCCGGCCGGCGCGGGCGCCGTCCTCGGCATGCGCACGGCCGCCGTCACCAGCCGGCCCCTGGTGCCGGTACGCGCGAGCCGGGCACCCGAAGCCGCTCCCGCCACCGCCCACTCGCTGCTGACCCTCGACGACCCGCGCGTACGGATCGTCGGTCTGACCGTGCCGGAACCGGCGCGGGTCCTCGTACGCCTGCAGTCCTTCGCGGAAGAACCCGTCGTCTGCCGGCTCACCCCGGGGTTCTCCGTCACCGGCGCGGCGACCGCCGACTACCTCGGCACCGTGGGCGCCACGCTGCGCGTCGAGGCGGACGGTTCCCTGCCGGTGCCGCTGCCCCGGCTCGGCACCACCGCGGTGTCGCTGACGACGGAGCGCCGCCCGGACCCCCGGTGAGGTGGACCGTGCGTTCAGGTCTCCGAGATCGTCACG
This sequence comes from Streptomyces sp. NPDC104581, assembly GCF_055583685.1. Classification (NCBI taxonomy): domain Bacteria; kingdom Bacillati; phylum Actinomycetota; class Actinomycetes; order Kitasatosporales; family Streptomycetaceae; genus Streptomyces; species Streptomyces sp. NPDC104581. The sequence continues at coordinate 48,067 of NZ_JBVJNN010000031.1, read as the reverse complement.
CGTTCGAGCCGGACCGCCGTCGGTGACGAGGCGATAGCGACGACCACGTCCTTGGACGGGTCGTCCGCCACCTCTCCGAAGATCGTGTACTGCCCGCTCAGATGGGGCGCCGGTGCGAGAGTGATGAAGAACTGGGACCCGGTGCTGTCCCGGCCGAGATTCGCCATGGCCAGTCGGAAAGGCCGGTCGAATCCGTGGTCCGGATGGATTTCGTCCGGTATCCGGTATCCGGCACTGCCCTGTCCGGTGCCCAGCCGGTCGCCGCCCTGGACGACGAACCCCGGCACACGGCGGTGGAAGACCGTGCCGTCGTAGAAACCGCCTTCTCCGGTGGCTCCGGTCAGGGGGTCGGTCCAGGTGCGGCGTCCGGTCGCCAGGCCCACGAAGTTGTCCGCGGTGTAGGGGGCTTCACCGGGGCTCAGCTGGAGGTGGACGCCGCCCAGCTCGGTGTGCAGGACCGCGGCGAGGGACCGGTAGGTCCTCAGGGAGGAGGAGAAGGGACGGCGGGCGGGCGTCTGGCGGACCCGTACCGGGGAGTCGCGCAGCGGGTCGCTCAGGGGGTCGAACGTGTTCCGGTCGCCGCTGTCGCCGCTTCCGACCGTGCCCGGTGCGCTCCCGTGCAGGCCGGTCGCGCTCCATCCCGGTGGGTCGTCGCGGACCTCGGCAGGCGCGGCCGTGCCCGGCCCGAGCCACACCGGGTGGCCGTGCGGCGGTTCGGGGCGCCTCGTGCGCCACAGCTCCCGCGTTTCGGCCGAGGCGTGGGTCAGCAGCGTGTCGAGGTCGGTCGCCGCCTGTGCGTCCAGCACCTCACGCATGGCCGTCGTGTCGTGGTACTTGTCGAAGAGCGAGCCGTTGTTGTGCTCAAGGGTGAAGCACTGGTCGACGAAGACCCGGTCGGGCAGCTCGTGCAGCACGTAGCGCCTCACCATGGCGGCGACGGGAGCCCACGCCTCTCCGCCGAACTCGACGCCCGGACCGGCGAACGCGTCCGTGGCGAGCCGCAGCGCCCGGCCGTGGCCGGTCTCGCGGCGCAGCCGCTGCCATGTGACGCGGCTGTCCCCCTGGTTGATTTTGGTGATGAAGTCCGCCAGTTCCCTCGGGTAGTGCTGCGTCCTGGCTCGTTCGTAGTGTCCGAGTTCGTTGCCGATCACGTTGTCCAGATGTCCCGCCAGCTCGGCGCACAGGTGGGGCAGCCAGCGGAACAGCCGTGCTCCGGCCGTGCGGTGGCCCGCCGCGGTCAGCCACTCCAGCAGGTAGAAGTCGGCGGCCAGCGAGGACGGGGCGACGGAGTCGACGAACCAGCGCGGGCTGTGGGCGGCGAGTTCCGCGGCGATCAGGTCGAGGGCTTCGGCGCGGTCGACATCGCCGTCGAGGTACCGGGGCCAGTGACGTTCGGCCACGGTGTACAGCCGCGCGTAGCGCCATTTGGTGCCGAGCACATCGACACATGGTCGGTGCGCGGAGTCGACCGCGCGGACCAGATGGCCGGCCGTCAGCTCCACCAGGATCTTGGTGAGGGTGACCCGCAGCCGACGCTGGTACGGAGAGCTGCCGGGCAGACGGCGGACCAGCTCGCTGGACAGGTGGTTCCCGGGGAGGGGCCCGGATTTCAGCTGCGCCCAGCCCAGCATGGTCAGGACGGCGTCGGCGAGCGTCGATCCGCGGAAGCGGCGGCAGTCGACGTAGACGCCCGTGATCCTGCCCGCGTCGATCAGGAAGCCGGTCGCGGGCGGGGCGGGTGCGAGCGGCACGAGGTGGAGGTCCAGCGTCCGCTCGGTCCCGGCGGTGCCCAGCGCCGCGCGGAGGGGAGCCAGGTAACGCCCGGGCGCCAGGAAGTCGTCGATCGCCACGGCCGCCTGCTTGCGGACGTCCTCGAACGGGGGGAGCGCCTCGGCGAGGGCCGGCGCCGCCGCGGTGAGCGCGGTGGTGACGAGTTCCGTTCCGGATCGGAGGCGGTCGTCGTCGACGAGAGTGGTGAGGTCCTCCGGCCGGCCGGCGGCGGCCAGGAACGCGGGCAGGCCGGAACCGACGGTCCGCGCCCAGGACCGCAGTCCGTCGACGAACAGGTCCGTCTCCGGGGTGACCGGCCTGGGCAGGAAGTTGGGCTCCCAGGAGCCGGTGCGCCCGATCAGCTCGCGCTGCAGCGCCAGCGCGAGGTCGAGGACGGTGCTGCGTCGGTGACGGAACCTCACATCGCTCCCCACTGGCCGCCCTGTTCGGTGAGCAGACCCGCTTGCCGCAACTCGGTGGTGACGCGCCGGCACCGCTCCTCGGTGAGCCCGGCGAACGCGGGCGACTCCTTCGACAGCCGCAGCGCGTACTCGGTGACGGTCCGCGGGGAACGCCCGTCGCTCAGGCCCCAGACCAGCGCCGTGCCGGGCGGCAGGCGGAAGTGCCGGCCGGCGGGCTGGACGAGCGTCACCATGTCGTCGTAGGCACGAGGCAGGAACGCCGGGGACCTGCGCAGCGGACCGCTCCCCGCCGGCCAGGCGGGCCAGCGGGAGACGTCGACGCCCTGCCAGCCGAGGGTGGCCGTGGCGATCAGGCAGGTCTGGGCGAACGACGTCAGAGCGGTCAGGCCCGCTTGAGGGTCGACGGCCAGGGGGTCGTCCCGCAGGAGCCGTTGGAACTCCGGGAGGGGGAACCCGTCGGGACCACTGCGGGCGAGCTGCCGCCACACCCATTTCTCGCCGAAGTAGAGGTCCCCGCCCGCAGCGGCCAGTGCCTTGCCCGCGCACACGAGGGCGCGCCGGCCGGCGAACGCGGCCGGGTCCAGGTCGGACGGGTCGTCCGACCGGCGCAGTCCGAGGCAGTCCTCGGCCGCGAAGAACGCGGCGAGCATCCAGTTGTTCATGACGAGTCGGGACAGGCGCAGCGGGTGCTCGTCGAGTCGTCGGCGCAGCGCGGACAGCGCGCCGGAGTCGGTCACGACGTCACCGGTGCGCAGCCGGACGCACAGCGCGATCTCACGCTCCGACAGTGTCTCTCCCGCCTGGTCCGAGCGCAGTCCCGTACCGAGGACCCGGTCGACGAGCGACTCCAGGGTGCCCAGGGAGAGATGCTGTACGTCGACACGGATGTCGTCGGCGAACATCTGCCGCCGCTTCTCCCCCGCCGGGGCGCCGACCAGATAGACGTCGATGTCGCTGGTGGCGCTGCCCAGCCCGACCGACGAACTCCCGGCGAGGAACGCGGCGTCCGCGTGGGTCGACGCGGCCAGACGGGACGCCACGCTCCTGCCCAGGCGCACCCTGTCCCGGGCCGATACGACTGCTGTCATCCGCTCATCCCTCCTTGGCACATCCCTCTCCGGCACGGGGCCACGGCGGCTACCAGCCGGGGTTCTCCGGCAGTGCGAGCCCGAGGTACTTGCCGTCGTCCGACACCATCACGCCGGCGCGACAGCACTGTTCGAGGAAGGCCGTCACCTCGCCCTCGGAGACCGGCACGTCCCGTACCGCCGGCAGGCGGGCGATCACCGCCGCCGAGCGGGGCGCGTCTCCACAGGCTTCGTAGGCTTCCGCCTTCCAGCCCGTGAGGACGGCCCGCTTGGGCTGGTCGGTCCTGCGGTCGATCAGCGTCAGCTTCCCGGGCAGCCGCTGGTAGACGAGGCTGGGCTTCGACTCGGCGAAGCGGGTCCGCCAGGTGGCGACGGCGGCGTTCAGCAGGGTGACCGTCTCGTGGGACACGGTGCCGGACGCCTCGTAGTCGAAGAAGTACGCGATCTTCTCGGGGTCCAGCGAGGCCGGGTAGACATGGGCGTAGCTGGCCCGGGGCCGGACCTTGTCGATGGGGAACGACGGGTCGGTGAAATAGGGGCTGAAGCGTTCCAGCCAGATCCTTCCGCAGCCCCCGGGCGGCTGCAGATGGTGGAGAAGCGGGAGCAGGCGCAGCTGCTCGGCGTAGTCCTCCTCGGTCTCCCCCGGGAATCCCGCCAGGATGTTCCAGGCCACGTCGATCCCGTAGTAGCCGGCCCATTTGAGGAGCCGGATGTTGATCAGCTTGCTCGCGCCCTTGCGCATCAGCCGCAGCACATGGGTGCTGAGGCTCTCGATGCCGGGCTGGATGCGGAGGATCCCCGCGCTTCTCAGGGTCGCGAGCTGCTCCCGGGTGAGATTGGCCTTCACCTCGAAGAAGAGGTTCACGTCCCAGTGCTCTCGGGCCAGCAGCGTGCAGAGCGACGAGAAGTACCCCATGTCCAGGATGTTGTCGACGGTGTCGACATGCACCACCGGGTAGTCGCGCAGCAGCGCGCCGAGTTCGGTGAACGCGCGCTCGCCGGACTTGGAGCGGTACGCCATGCCGAGCGCGTTGAGACCGCAGAAGGTGCAGTGGTGTTTCTGGCCCCACCAGCATCCCCGGGAGAACTCGACCGGCAGTCGTACCGGCTCCCGGCCGAGCAGCCGGGCGCGGTCGAAGCGCTCCAGCCAGGCGAAGTAGTCCCGGTAGTCCGGGGTGGGAAGGTCGTCGAGGGCCTGCGGGCGCTGCGCGTCGGCCGCCTGCGGCGGGTGCGCGGCGGCGTGCCGCAGGACGCCGGCGATCGGGCTGTCCGTGCCGTCGGCGATGTTCCTCAGCAGGGCGGGGAACACGATGTCGCCCTCGCCGGCCACCACGTAGTCGAGCCAGGGCAGCTTCCTCACGTACTCGGCGCCCATCTCCCCGTCGAAGTTGGCGCCTCCGTAGACCAGGGTCACGCCGGGGTGGAATTCCTTGATCCTCCTCCCCAGCGCGAGGGACGCCGTGTTCTGCATGAACGTGGAGGTGAACCCGATGACGTCGTACTCGCCCCACACCGGTCTGGCCGCGCATGCGGCGATCCAGTCCGGCATCGTCTCGCGGCGCATCTCCACGAGGTCCTCGAGGCCCTTTCCGGTGAGCTCGTCCCAGATGGACTTCACTTCCGGATATTCGGCGAAGTAGTCCTCGTCCGGGGTCACTTCGCCGAACGCGGCGTAGGAGAAGAGCCACTCCCCCATCAGATGCAGCCGTTCCGAGGCGACGTTGGCGACGGTGTCGTAGGCCTTGCTGCCGAAGAAGGAGGCGAACTCGATGTTGAGGTAGTGGCTGTCGCACTCGTGCCCGGCCTCGCGGGTGATCGACTGCAACAGTCCGCACTGGATGGAGGGCGCGTGGATGCGCGCCCAGGGCATGTTGACCAGGGCGACACGCAGAGCCCTGCCGGGCGGTGAAGGGGACGCCGTGTGGTCCGCCCCGGTCCGCACGGCCAGGGGCAGGCGGATGATGCTCATCGGTTCCCCCTCGGGTCTGGGCACATCGGTCACTCGAAGTCGTCGTGGCCGTGTCTGCTGGCACGCCGGGCCTGGAGGAGGATCGACAGCGCGGCGAGGGCGGTGAACCCGAGACCGGCGGCGATCTCCAGGCCCAGGTCGCCGAGCCATGGCCGGCCGTCCATCCCCGCGCGGACGGCGTCCAGGCCGTGCCGGGCCGGCAGTACCTGGCCGATCGCGTCCACCCATCCCACCCTGCCGGGCGGGACGATCGCGCCGCTGCACAGCATGACCAGGTAGGACAGGACGTTCGGGGCCACCACGTCGGCCCGTTTGCCGACCGTCATCGTCGCCCCGGCCAGCCCCAGCACGCTGAGCGTGAGCGCGATCAGCGCGTACACCCACGCCCAGGGCAGCAGCCGCATGGCGAAGTCCGTCATGCCGAGCAGCGGCGCCGCGATCGCGCCCTGGACGACCAGGAGGACCCAGCCCATGACGGGGTAGGGCAGCACCCGGGCGATCTGGGTGACGGTGGGCGACAGCGCGCCGGTGCGGACCCGCGCGAAGGTGGCGTACTGCTTGTCCAGGACGGGCACGGCGACCACGCCGTGGACGTTGGTGCCGCTCAGCGCCAGCACCAGCGATCCGGCGAAGGCGTACTCGCGGTGTCCGGGACCCGCGAGGACACCCGCGAGCGTCGTGAAGAACAGGATCTGCAGGACCCCGCGCGGCAGGGTCGCGCCGAGCAGACCGGCGGGCGTCTGGAGCGCCCGGTACTCCAGCCAGCCCATGCGGGCCGCCTCGGCCGCCCGCCAGGCCGGGGAGCCGCGGGCGGGCTCCACGGCGTGCGAGGGGGCGGTGTCATGCGAGGTCAAGCGTCCCCTCCTTCCGGGACCTCTCGACGGACCGGCGGTAGGCGAAGCCGGCGGCGGAGAGGTAGGCGAGGGTCAACAGCGTCGCGACGCCCAGCGGGGCGAACGTGACGTCCCCGGTGCTCGCACGGACCAGACAGTCCTTGATCCAGTGCAGGCTGAGCAGTTCGGGCGCCCAGCGCAGCCACTCGGGCAGCGCGCCGGTGGGAATGAGCAGTCCGCCCAGGGCGAAGACCGGGTACATCAGCGCGTGCGACCACACCAACCCGTTGCGGGTCACCAGGAAGAGGCAGGACACCAGCGCCCCCAGAGCGGTGCCCGAGCAGACCAGCACCACGAGCGACACGACGGCCCACGCCGGGTGCGACACGCTCAGGGGCAGCCCCAGCGCCGCCGCGGTGACGCCGGTGCTGACGAGGATCGCCACGACGCTGGTGACGGTGGCACCCAGGCTCTTGCCGAGCAGCACCAGGTAGGGCGACCAGACTCCGGAGACACAGCGGGCCAGGGTGCCGAAGGTGCGCTCGCGGCGCAGGACTCCTCCGCTCATCCACACGGTGGAGCCCCACAGCGCGGTGAGCATCACGGCCACGACGAGTTCGGCCGCGCCCTGGGAACGGGGGCGGCCGGTCTCCACCGCGATGACCAGGAACACGGCGGGCAGCATGCCCGAGTTGACCAGCAGCAGCGGATTGCGCTGCATGGCCCGCTGCTCCATGCGGAACGCGGTCAGGAACATCCACGCGGCGCCCCTCACCGCGCCCCACCGACCTGGCGGCCGTCGGCCAGGAGCGCGGCCACGTGCGAGTAGACATCCTCGAGCCGCACCGGGTCGATGCGCACGTCCACCACGCTGACGTGCGCCAACGCCTGTTCGAGCAGGCCGAACGAGCCGATGCTCCAGTCGCGGACGTGCAGCCGGAGGGTCCACGACTCGTCGGCCACCTCGACGCCGCCGACGGCGATGTCGGGGGACGACAGGCCGCCGCCGTCGGGCGGGCTGCCGGTGCCGCGCACGGTCACCGTGGCGGTGTAGCCGGCCTGCCGGGCGAACTCCTCGACCGGCAGGTCCGCCGCCAGGGTGCCGTCCGCGAGAATGATCACCCGGCCGGCGAGGCGTTCGATGTCGAGCAGTTGGTGGCTCGTGAGCAGGACCGAGACTCCGGTGTCGCGCAGCCGGGCGACGGTGCCGCGCAGCCGTTCGGCCTCGACCGGGTCGAGGCCCACGGTCGGTTCGTCGAGCAGCAGGACGCGCGGCTCGGCGATCATGCCGATGGCGATGTGCAGGCGCTGGCGCATGCCCTTGGAGTACGTCTCCACCGCGCGGCCCGCCGCGCCGGTCAGGCCGACCTCCTCCAGCGCGGCGTCCAGCTTCGCGCTCAGGCCGCGCCGGCCCACGCCGGCGAGCATGGCGAAGAAGCGCAGGTTGTCGCGGCCGTTCAGCTTGGCGTAGAGGCCACGGTCGCCGCCCAGCACGACGCCGGTCATACGGCGTACCTCGCGCAGATCGCGGGTGACGTCGTGGCCGAAGACCCGGGCGGCACCGGCCGTGGGCAGCAGCAGGGTGGCGAGGATCTTGGTGAGGGTGGTCTTGCCCGCGCCGTTGCTGCCCAGCAGGCCCACGATCTCGCCGGCCCCGACCTGGAAACTGACGTCCCGCAGGGCCACGAGTTCGCGTCCGCGGTCGATGAAGGTACGGCCGAGCCGTTCCACGACGATCGCCGGCTCGCTCAACGCCCGGCCCCCGTCGGATGAACGTCCGCCGCTCCCTGTGCGACGGCGGCCCGCGCGGCGGCGAGTCTGGCCAGTGGGATCCGTGGCGGCGCGCACGAGACGTGGTCGAAGCCCGCCTCGGCGAAGAACCGCACGGCCGCCGCATCGGCTGCCTGCTCGCCGCAGACGCCGAGCGTGATGCCGGGGCGTACGGCCCGTGCCTCGGCGGCAACCTGGCGTGCCAGGGTCCCGACCGCCTCGACGTCCAGCCGGGCGAAGGGGGATTCGGCGAGGAGGCCCACATCCTCGTAGGCGGGCAGCAGGTGACGTTCGGCGTCGTCGCGGGACAGGCCCCAGACGAGTGCGGTGAGGTCGTTGGTGCCCAGGGACAGGGAGTCCGCACGGCGGGCGATCGACCCGGCCAGCAGGGCGGCCCGCGGGGTCTCGATCATGGCGCCCAGGGAGATGGCCGCCTGCTCCCGGGAGGTTCCCAGACGGGCGCAGACATCGTCGAGCATGCCCCGGACGAAGTCCAGTTCCGCCGGCACGCCGACCATGGGGACGAGGAGTTCGGGCCGCGGGTCCCGGCCGGCGCGGCGCAGCGCGAGGGTCGCTTCCACCAGCGCCTTGATCTGTACGGCCGTCAGTGCCGGGAGCAGGACGCCCATCCGCACGCCGCGCACTCCGAGCATGGGGTTGTGCTCGTGCAGGCGGCGCGTGATGTCGAGGCGGTCCCGGTCGGCCGGGGCGCCGGTCGCGGCCGTGGTCAGGGAGAGTTCGGTCAGGTCGGGAAGGAACTCGTGGCGCGGGGGGTCGAGCAGACGGATCGTGACCGGCCGTCCGTCCATCGCGGCGAGTATGTCCGTGATCTCCGCCCGCAGGAGGGCACGCACGGTGGCGAGGTCCTCCGTCATGTCGGGGCCGGGCCGAGCCATCAGGACCCGTTGGAGCACCTGGTGGCGCTCGCCGAGGAACATGTGCTCCAGTCGGCACAGTCCCACCCCGTCGGCGCCCAGTGCCCGCCCGGCGGCGGCGTCCGCGCCGGTGTCGGCGTTCACCCGTACGGAGATGCCGGGCAGCCCCGACAGCGCGTCGTCCAGCCAGCCGGGCAGCTCCGGGGCGGCCCGCAGTCCGGCGGTGTGCCCCGTGCGGACACCGAGGTGGATCACTCCGGCGTGGCCGTCCACCGTGACCAGGTCGCGGGCGCGGACGGTGTCGCCGTGCGTGGTGCGCAGGACCTCGGCGTCGGCGTCGAGGACGCCGTCGACGAGGGCGGCGACGGCCGGCAGTCCGAGTCCGCGCGCCACGACCGCGGCGTGCGACGTCTGTCCGCCCCGCTCGGTGACGACGGCCGCCGCGGCCAGCAGGCCAGGAAGATCCTCCGGCCTCGACTCGGTGAGGACCAGCACCGGCTGTTCGCCGTTCGCCTGCGCGGCGACGGCGTCGGCCGCGCTGAAGACGACGGCGCCGCCGGCGATGCCGGGCGACACGCCGAGGCCGCGCGCCGCCACGGGCAGATCGAGCGATCGCGCCGCCCCGGAACGCGCCTGTTCGACGTCCGGCGGCTCCACCAGTGACACCGCCTGCGCGGGGGTCAGCCGGCCGTGTTCGTACCGAGTGGCCACGGCACGCAGGAGAGCGGCGCCGCGCAGGGGTGCTCGGGTGCTTCTGACGATGTGGGGCCTGCCCTCTTCGACGAGGAACTCCACCCTCGCCGGCCAGTCGAGTTCGGCCTCGGCGGCGTGGACCGCCTCCCGTACCCGCGGGCCCCAGGGCCGATCGTCGATCAGTCGGGCGAGATCCTCGCCGCCCGCTGTCAGCAGCTGGGCTCCGGATCCCCCGGCGAGAAAGGAGCCGGTCACGCCGGGCCGACCGGTCGACGGATCGCAGGAGAAGGCGAGGCCGCTGCCTCCGTCGGGGCCGCACCACAGCGGCTGTCGCCCGAGCCCGAACTGGGCCGGACCGGTCACGCCCCTGGTCAACGCCCTTACCAGCGCGACCACTTGCTGGACCGGCTCGTCCGGCAGAGCGGCGCCGGGCTGCACCGTGGCCAGGGCGGCGGACAGTTCGGCCCTGCGTTCCGCGGCGAAGCCGCTACCGGCGAGCCCTGCCAGCCATCGCCGGCTGGCAGGGCTCATTCCGAGAAATGACAGGCAGCTTCCCTTAGGGCAGGGGAGCCACGCTGTCAGGAAGACGGGGTCGTCCGCGCTCCCGAGGCGATGGCCGGGATCGAGCGCGGCGATCGCCTCGGCAATGGTGTCGTCAGCGGCGCCGACCGGCAGCCACACCACTGAATCAGCGGAACAACCGGCCGGCAGACGCTCCATGACCACGCGCTGAATCCCCCTCCCCCAAGGGCGAGGTCCGGCACCGTTTCCGGTGGTGAACCTCTGGTGGCAACCCGCCACCGGCAGGCGGGGACGGGTCGACGAGCGGAACCTACCGGCTCACGAACTCCGCCCGGACACCGAGCAGGTACACACGGTCGTCCAGATCGGCGGCGTCCTCCGGGGTGATCGGAGAGAATTCCAGCTCGGCCAGGTCGGCGAGCTCCTCGACGTTCGAGTTGGTTTTGTCCATGTTCCGACGCTAACAGCGAACACTTCTGACCACAAGGTGAACTCCTGTTGTCCGAAAGGTAGTTGTCGACACTACGACTCCCCGGAACGCACGGGACTCCGGATGTCGCCGCCCACCCGGGAACACGCAGGGTGCGCCCGGCCGACATTTCCAGCCATTCGCCGAAGGAATGAGCAAAACCCCCGGACTATGATCACGCGAGTGCGGATCACCAAGTACACCCATTCATGTGTCCGGTTGGAACACGACGGCGGCGGCACGCTGGTCATCGATCCCGGCGTCTGGAGCGAGCCCGGGGCCCTCAGCGGCGCGGACGCGGTCCTGGTGACCCACGAACACGAGGACCACGTGGACCTGTTGCGGCTGAAGGGACTGGGCGTGCCCGTCTACGCCCCCGAGTCGGCGCGTATCCCGGGCCTGGACTTCACCGGCGTCGTCGCCGGCGAGGAGTTCACCGCGGCCGGCTTCCGGGTGACCGCCCACGGCGGGCGGCACGCGCGCATCTACGGCGGCCTCCCGGACTGCGCCAACCTCGGATACCTCGTCGATGACGCCCTCTACCACCCCGGGGACTCCCTGCACCTTCCCGACCGGCCGGTGGAGACCCTGCTGGTCCCCCTCCAAGGATCGTGGATGAAGACGGACGAGGCCATCGACTTCGTCCGTGCCGTCCAGCCGGAACGGGCCTACGGCATCCACGACGGGCAGGTCAACGAGCGGGGTCTGCGGAGCCTCAACGGCTGGATGGCCGACGAGTGCGGCGGCTGCTACCGCCGGCTCCCGCCCGGCTCGTCCGCCCGATGACCGGGTCGTCCGCCCCCGTCCTGTTCACTGTCGCCGGCCCGCCCGCGCCGGGGCGTCTGAGCACCATGGTCCGGCCCCGCGGTCACGCGGACCTGGCAGCCGACATGGCTGCCCTGCGCGGAGCCGGCACCGACATCCTGGTCTGCGCCCTCCCCGACGCCGAACGCGCCGCACTCGGGCTCGCCGACGAGCCCCGCCTCGCCGAGGCCGCCGGGCTGCGGTTCGTCGCCCTGCCCATCCCCGACTTCGCTGTCCCGTCGATCCCCGTCGTGCTGCCGGTACTCCGGGATCTCGCCGCGCAACTGCGGGCCGGAGCCCATGTCGTGGCGCACTGCCGCTGCGCCGTCGGACGGTCCTCCCTGACCGCGGTCTCCCTCATGATCCTCCTGGGCATCACGCCCGGGGCCGCCTGGGCGTCCATGGAGCGGGCGCGGGGGGCAGCGGTGCCGGACACCGAGGAACAGCGCGCGTGGACGCTGGAGCTGTTCCGCGTCGTCTCCACCGGCGGACAGCGCCCCGAACCGAATCGCGCGGTACGGCCCTCGGACCCTCGGTCTCCGCCGGCCCCGTGACCACCGGTCTGCCGGCCGCCCTCGGCCGTGGCCCGGCATCCGGTGATGCCGTTCCCGGGCACCGTCAGGGACAGGTGGACCCGCGTGCGGAAGGCAGGGCGGACAGGTGGCCCGCCGCTCGGATCCGGTGGTGCAGCGTGGCGGCGTCGGCGTCCAGTCCCCGGTCGGTGTAGATGGAGGCGGCTTCCTGCCAGCAGTCGATCGCCTCGTCGACGCGTCCGAGGCTGAGCAGCGAGGTGGCGAGGACGGTGAGAGGCCCGGCGAGCGTCTCCTCATGGCTGCCCAGGGACGCGCGGCCGAGGGCGATGGCGCGTCGGCAGTGAGCGATCGCCGTGTCGTGGTCGCCGATGCCTTGCCGGCCCACGGCGATGGCCGCGAGGGCGCACGCTTCGCCGTCCGTGTCGCCGAGCCGGTGGCGCAGTGCCGCGCTGCGTGTGCCGCAGTCGATGGCTTGCTGGTGATTGCCGAGGTCGGAGTGCAGACCGGCGAGGTGGCCTTCGGCCACCGCTTCCCACCGTCCGGTGTCGAATCCTTCGCTGAGCAGGCGAGCCTCGTCGAAGTGGTGCCGTGCTTCGACGAGGAGCGTCTGCCGGCGCAGCAGCCGGCCGAGTTCGACGCGGGCGGCGATCTGGATGTGGACGTTGCCGGCGTCCTGGGCGATTCGGCAGGCGTCGGTCAGGTCCGCCCGCGCGTCCGGATGTTGCAGGTGCGCCAGCGCTTCTCCGCGGGCGAGCAGGGCGTTGGCCTCGTGCTCGGTCCGGCCGGACCGCCGCGCCGCACGCAGACCCGCGGTGGCGGTGTCGACGCGTTCCTCCCAGCCACCCATGAGCACGAGGAAGCCGAGGGCGTCGAGGAGGTGCAGGGCGTGGCCATCCATGGCTCGGTCCACGGCGTGGTACAGAGCGGCGATCAGGTTGGCCCGTTCGGCTGTGAACCAGGCCCAGGCATGGTCGCGGTCGGCCACGGCGAGGGGGTGGGCGGGCTCTGCGAGGGTGGTCACCACGCGTGTGCAGGTCGGGTAGAGCCGGCGGTCGGCGGTGCGGGCGGTGTGGCTGTACCAGGTGAGCAGGGAGTCGAGGGCGTCGTGGCGCTGGTTCTCGGTGTCGTGTTCGTCGGCCAACTCCTCCGCGTAGGCGCGCAGGAGGTCGTGGAAACGGTATCGGTGGGGTGCGACCGGTTCGATGAGGTGTGCGTCGGCCAGCGCGTCGAGCAGCTGCCGTGTCTCGGGTGGTGGTCGGCGCGCAAGGGCCGCGGCCGCGGGGGTCGAGATGTCCGGGCCCGGATGCAGGCCCAGACGCCGGAAGAGGTTCGCCTGTCCGACGGTCAGCTGTTCGTAGGACCAGTCGAGTACGTTGCGGACCGCGGCGTAGGGGTCTCGGCCCCAGCTCAGTGCGTCGAGTCTGGAGTCGCCGTCGGCGAGTTCGGCGGCGATGCCGGCGACGGAGACGTGTGCGTACGCGGCCGCGCGCCCCGCGGCGATCCGCAGCGCCAGGGGCAGGCGGGCGCACAGCCGGATGAGGTTCTTCACCGCGGCCGGCTCCGCCTGGGCCCGGGTGGGGCCGAGGATGCCGACGACCAGGTTCAACGCCTCGGCCGGGGAGAGCACGTCGAGGGTGAGCCGGTGCGCGGCCTCCGTGACCACCAGGCCGGTCAGACTGTCACGGCTGGTCACCAGCACCATGCAGCCGGGTGCTCCGGGCAGCAGCGGGCGGACCTGCTCGGCACTGTGGGCGTTGTCCAGCACGATCAGCATGCGCCGCCCCGCCGCGAGTGTGCGGAAGAGTCCCGAGCGGGCGCCGGTCCCGGCGGGTACCGCCGCCGGGTGTACGCCGAGCGCGACCAGGAAGTCGTCGAGTACCTCGTCCGGGGTCGCGGGCTTGCCGGGACCGTACCCGCGCAGGTTGGTGTGGAGCGTGCCGTCGGGGAACCGGTCCTGGACGCGGTGGGCCCAGTGCACCGCGAGCGTCGTCTTGCCCACTCCGCCCGATCCGTCGAGCGCGGAGATCACCACGGCCTGCCCGCCGGCGGGCGGCAACAGGGTGTCGAGCTCGGCCAGGTGGTCGGCGCGGCCCGTGAAGTCGCGGATGGTCTGGGGAAGTTGCCTCGGTACCGGCGGAGCGTCGTGCCAAGACTGTCTCGGGGTGGGCACGGCGTCGGAGAGCCGGGCCCGGTTGACCGGGCGGGGGCGCGGCTCACCGCGCAGGATCTGCTCGTGCAGACGCTGTACGTCGGATCCGGGGCCGACTCCGAGCTCTTCGGCAAGCCGGGCTCTGAGGCAGCGGAAGACGTGCAGCGCGTCCGCGCGTCGGCCACAGCGGTCCAACGCCGTCATCAGCTGGGCGTGGAGTCCTTCGCGCAGTGGATGGTCGTGGACGAGATCAGTCAGGTCGTCGACGACTTCCTGATGCTCACCGAGTTCCAGCCGCCATCCGGCCGACAACTCCAGCGCGCCGAGCCGCTGCTCGTCCAGCCGCGCGGCGGATCTGGTCAGTGCCGCGGTACCCAGTCCGTTGAGCGCGGGTCCACGCCAGAGGTTCAGTGCCGTCCGGATCACGCCGCCCGCCCGCTCCAGCCGCCCCTCAGCGGCGTGACGGCGGCTGTCGGCGACCCCGGCGGCGAACCGAAGGGAATCGAGATCCTGTTCACCGATGCGGATCAGGTAGCCGGGCTCCTCGGTACGGATGAGCCGCTGCTCGGTGTCGCCCAGCCGTTCACGCAGTGCCGAGACGGAGTTCCGCAACTGCTTGACGGCGGTGGCGGGTGGCTCGTCCTCCCAGGTCATCTCGGCGAGCCTGGACAGCGGCACCACCGAGTTCGGTGCCAGCAACAGTGCGGCCAGCACCCGCTGCCGACGCGCTCCGGGTACCGGCGTCCGCTGCCGGCCGGTCCAGACCTCAAGCGCGCCGAGTACGCGAAAGTCCATCCCCCGAACTTCCCTCATCACTGAAAGCAATCGGACCACAGCATAGCGTTCACGGGAATGTCCTCTCAACGCCCTTGATGACGCGGTGATGACGCCGTGGGGACGGCGCACGAGAGCGTGAACCTCGGAGCGGGATCGCTCCCGAGCGTCATCAACACGGAGGGCGAAGAAGAATGAGAAAGCTCAGGATTACGACAGGCGCCGGTCAGGGCCGGGCCACGTCGGCGAGAACCGCGCGGTGGCGCTCGGCGACGACCGCCGCGGCTCTGGCCGCGGCCAGTGTCGTGGGTCTGGTGACCGCGACGCCGGCGAGTGCCGCGGTGAAGCGGACGTGCGGAACCCACATCTGTGTGGCCACCGCCTACCAGGGCACCCGTTACGTCCAGGACATCACCGTCTCCACCAGGGACGGACTGCCGGGAACGCTCCGGGCCTTCGCCGGCGACTTCCGGGCTTCCAAGGCCAACGACGACAGCAACGTATTCACCGTCAACCGGGAACTCGGCCAGCCCGGAAGCGGCCGGCTCGCCGTCTGCGGGGGCCTGGACCGGAGCGGCAGGGTCATCGAGAACCACTGTGTCCTGATTCCCTGAGTCGAACAGCGCCGGTTCTGCCGTCGGTGGGTGTCCGGGCGGAGACCCACCGACGGCAGGCCGCGCTACCGGCTGCGGCCCGGACGTGCGGCAGATCGTCGGCGATCCGGTCCTTGTCCGGCTTCGGGCGCGGCACCGCGGTCGCGGTCCCGTTGAAAACCGTCGCGCGTGGCGCCCGCTGGAGCCCGCGCCACGCGCGGTCGAGCCCGGCCGCGGGGAGGGCCGGGCCGTGCTCACTCGTCGTCGCCCGTGCGCCGCCCGGTGGCGGAGGTGTGCGCCTCGATCGCCGCGTCGGCGGCGGCCAGATGACGTACGACCGGGCCGAAGGAGACCAGGCCGCTGCCCGCGCCTGCGTACTCGGCTTCGGCGGGGGCGAGTGCTTCCCGGGCGCGGCGCAGTACCGGCAGATGCCCCACGGACGCGGCGGCCCGGGCGAGTACGCACCACAGGGCCTCCTGGAGCAGGTCGTGCGGCGGCCGGGGCACGGTCCCGAGGGCCTGCCGGGCCCGCTCGGTGTCGCCGGAGGCGGCCAGCAGCAGGGGGTCGAGCCACGGCCGGTACGGACCCGGGTCCAGGCCCGCGAAGTCGCCGGGACCGGGCAGGGCGTCACCCCGCATGACGGGAACCAGCGCGACGAGGGCGGCGGCTCCCCGGGTGAGGCCGGGCATGCCGCGGTCGGCGGTCTCCGCCAGGACACGTGCGTACCGGTGGCGGGCGTCGGGCCAGCCGTCCGTCTCGCAGCGGCGCAAGGCCCGGTACCAGGCGGTGAAGACGCCCGCGAGCGGCCAGTCGTTGCGGTCCGCGAGCCGGTCGGTCTCCTCCGCCTCGGTGTCCGCTTCCGTGAAGTGGCCGAGTCCGGCGAGCGCCTGGAGGCGGACGATACGGCCGAGCACCTCGTGCCCGGGGAGCTGGTGGTCCACGGCCAGCCGGGTCAGTTCGGCGCCGAGGGCGTCCCGGCGGGCGGCCGACCCGCAGCCGGCGAACGCCTGCATGAAGGCGCCGTTGAGGGCGAACGCCAGGAGCGCGGGGTCGCCGAGGCGACGGGCGGTCCGGACGGCCTCCTCGGCGGCGCGTTCGGCGCGCAGCCGCCACGGTTCGCCGGCGGGTGCGCCGGAGGCCCGGGGAAGCGGGGCGTCCGCGGCGGCGTCGCCCCGTGACTCGACCGCCACGACCGACAGCAGCCGGGCCCGCAGCGCGGGCGGCCCCTCCGGGCCGAGCCGGGCGGCGGTGCGGGCGGCGGCCCGGGCCAGTTCGTGGGCGCCCTCGGGGTCGTCGGCGCGGGTCCACACCGCCGGGACGTCGTAGGAGCCGATGATCCGGGCGGCCAGTTCGGGGTCGCCGGTCGTCTCGGCCGCCGAGACCAGATCGCGTCGGTGCCGGTGAGCCTCCTCCAGGCCGTCGGCGCCGGACACCGCCAGGTCGCGCAGGAGGCCGGCGGTGGCGTGCAGCCGGGCCCGGGACCGGGCGGGCACCGAGCGGTCCCAGGAGGCCGCGGCCCGGTCCCAGACGCTGCCGGCCGTCCCCGCCGGTTCGGCCGGGGAGTCCGCCGCCGCACCGAGGATGCGTGCCTCGGTCCGTACCAGGGCGCCCCCGCCTCCGCTCAACGCGTCACGGGCCCGGGCCAGTGCCCGCAGGGCCTCGCCGCGCCGCCCGGCACGGTCCAGCGCGGTGGCGAGCAGCACCCAGCCGTCCTCCCGGCCGGGATGCTCGGCCACATGCGCCCGCAGGTCCGCCACCGCGTCCCGCGCGGCACCGGTCGCCACCAGGGCATCGGCGCGCCGCTCCACCGCGTCCAGGCGCAGGGCCTCAAGCCGCGCCCGCTCGGCGGCGGCCCACGCGGCAGCGGGGAAATCGGCGAGTACCGGCCCCCGCCAGCAGGCGAGCGCTTCGTCCCAGAGGGGGACCGCCGCGTGCGGCGGCGCCTCGGCTGCTCGCGCGGCGGTGTCCGCGAACCGCCAGGCGTCGACCGCCTCGCGTCCGGCGCGCAGCGCGTAACCGGGACCGTCGGTGACCAGCAGCCGGGACGGCTGCCGAGCGGGGCGACCGGGTTCCAGCGCCCGGCGCAGGGCCGCCACGAAGGTGCGGACCGCGCCCACCGCGCCCGCCGGGGGCTCCTCCTCCCACAGGTCGGCCACCAGCCGGCCGACCGGGACCACCCGGCCCCGGGCGATCAGCAGCCGTCCGAGGACCTCCCGGTGCCGGGGCGCGCCGAGCGGGAGCGGCGAACCGTCGGCTTCCCAGGCGGCGACCGGTCCCAGCAGTCCGAACTCAACACCCACGGCAGGTCCTTTCGCGGGCGAGGCGGCGCCATCGCCGTCGCCGTCGCCGCCGGAGGGTGCCGCGTCCACTCATCGATCGCTGATCCGGGGCCCGCAACCTGGGTGACGTCCCCGGACGGCCCGGACGACCGAGGTCGGAGGTCCGGAACGTTCACTCTGCCACGAACCCCAGGAGTCACCGTGACAACCCCGAGCATCCCCGGATTCACCGAACACCGCGTGACCGTCGACGACGGTGTCACCCTGCACGCCGCCGTCGGCGGCAGCGGGACGCCCGTCGTTCTGCTGCACGGCTTTCCGCAGACCCACCTGATGTGGCGGCACGTCGCCACCGGCCTCGCCGCCGACCACACCGTGATCTGCCCCGACCTGCGCGGTTACGGCGCCAGCGACAAGCCCGCCGAGACCGGGCCCGACGTCTACTCCAAGCGGACCATGGCCCGGGACGTCGTACGCCTCGCCGCCGCGCTCGGCCACGACCGCTTCACCCTGGCCGGTCACGACCGCGGCGCCCTGGTCGCCTTCCGCGCCGCGATGGACCACCCGGACACCGTCGCCCGCGCCCTCTTCCTCGACGTCCTGCCCACCCTCGACATGTGGGACGCCCTGCACGGCGTCAACGCCGCGGTCGGCTTCCACCTCTATCTGATGGCCCAGGCCCCCGGCCTGCCCGAGAAGATGATCCAGGGGGCCGCCGACACCTTCTTCGGCTACTTCCTCGACGCCTGGACCAAGGATCCGGACGCCCTCCCCGCCGGCGTCCGCGCCCACTACCTCTCCGCCTCCGCCGCGGCCGTCCCCTCGATCGTCGCCGACTACCGCGCCTCGGCCGGTGTGGACGTGGACCACGACAGCGCGGACAAGGAGGCCGGCAACAAGCTGGCCATGCCGGTCACCGTCCTCCAGCAGGACTGGGGCGCCGCCCTCGGCTACCACGCCCAGGGCCTCTGGAGCGCCTGGACGGACGACCTCCGCCACCGGACCATTTCCTGCGGGCACTTCATGGCCGAGGAGGACCCGCGGCTGATCGCTTCCGAGATCCGGGCCCTCACCGACCGCTGAACGGGCCCCGCACGGCGCTCCTCCCCCACGTCACCCGCTTCGTCGCCCGTGAGGCCGGGGCGGTGGGAGAGGGGGCGACAGGTCGCGAGAGGTCCGCCGCCTCAGTCGGCGGCGTACCTGGCCGCCATCATCAGGACGGCCTCGTCGACGACCGACTCGACGGCCGCGCCGTCCGGAGCCCAGTGCGGCAGGAGCATCCGGGGCCAGAAGACGTAGTTGGAGATCATGCCGAGGAACTGGGTGGCGGCCAGTTCCGGATCCTCCAGCCGGATCGTGCCCGCCTCCCGCTCCGCCTCCAGGTAGCGGCGCACGGAATCGAAGTAGGGCATCTTGCCGCGGTGGAACTGCGACTCGGCCAGTTCCGGGAAGCGCGGCAGCTCGGCGATGACGATCCGGAAGAGGTCGGCCATGCCCGGACGGGTGAGCAGGGTGACGTAGCGCCGTCCGATCAGGGCGAGGCCGGCCCGGAGGTCGCCGGGCGGCGGGGCGTCCTCCGGGTCTCCCGACTGCCAGGACGTGGTGACGATCGCGTCGAACAGCGCCGCCTTGGTCGGGAACTGCTTGAACAGGGTCGCCTTCGACACCCCGGCGGCCTCGGCGATCTTCGCCAGCGACGTCCGGTCGTACCCGGAGTCCAGGAAGAGACGGGTGGCCGCACGCAGGATCGCGGCCCGCTTCTCCTCCGCGACGCGCTGGTGGTAGGCCGACGGCTCGGTGGTCATGAGCGCCATCATAGGCAAGGTGAGTCACTTGACTCACCTCTCACCACTCTCGTACGGTCGACGGCGAGGCGAGTCACTCGACTCGCCATCTGGAAAGGAACCATCCCCATGGGACGCTTCGACCACCACACCGTGCTCGTCACCGGCGGCAGCGGCGGCCAGGGAGCCAGTCATGTGCGCGCCTACCACACCGAAGGCGCCGACGTCGTGATCGCCGGCATCGACGACGACCGGGGCCGGGCACTCGCCGCGGAACTCGGCGCCCGCGCGCTGTACGTCCACCTCGACGTCACCGACGAGAGCTCCTGGAGCGCCGCCGTCCGGACCGCCGAGGAGCACTTCGGCCCGCTGTCCGTCCTCGTGAACAACGCCGGCGTGCAGAACCCCGCCGCCCCGATCGAGACCACCGACCGCCGGGTCTGGGACCGCGTCCTCGGCGTCAACCTCACCGGCGCCTTCCTCGGAATCAAGGCGGCGGCCCCCTCGCTCCGCCGGAACGGCGGCGGCGTCATCGTCAACATCGCCTCCACCTCCGGCGTGGGCGGCACCGCGATGTACGCCCCCTACGTGGCGAGCAAGTGGGCCGTCCGCGGCCTCACCAAGACAGCCGCCCTCGAACTGGGCCGCGACCACATCCGCGTCAACGCCATCCACCCGGGTGTCATCGCCACACCGTTCATCACCGAGCCCGCCGCCGGCAGCGACACGGCGATCTCCGACTTCTACTCGGCCGAGCCGTTCGCCATCCCCCGGCTGGGCGAGCCCGCCGACATCACCCGGGCCCTGCTCTTCCTCACCTCCGACGAGGCTTCCTTCGCCACCGGCTCGGAATTCGTCATCGACGGCGGGCTCCTGCTCGGCCCCGCCCTCAAGCACGAAGCCGCCTGACCTCCACCCGCCACCCGGCCCTCGGGAAGCGAGCCGGCTGAAGCACCGCCATCAGAACGGCTGTCCCGGCCCGGACCACCGCGTGCTCCCGGGAGGGGAGTCACAGCTCCCGCGAAGGGGCTCAGCCGGAAGGAGTCAGCCTCTTGGCCGTGCCGCAGTGAGCCGCCCTCTGATGCCGCCACAGCTGCACCACCGCCAGCCCGAGCAGCACGGAGAACGCCACCACCAGCACAGCGGCGATCTCCGACTGCCGGCCACTGCCCTCCCTGCCCGACTGGAGGACCAGGCCCAGTACGGACAACATCATCCCGACCAGGTACACCGAACGGACACGGCGCAGCTGCCGCACCGCACGAGGAGCAAGAGCAACGCGCACACGCTTCATAGAGGCCATACCCGCCCGGTACCCCCACCCGCCAGGAACAGACATCGAACATTCCCGGCCCGCGAGCGGCCTGGAGGCAGAGGGGGTTCGGTCGCGGCCGGCACTCCCCCGCGTCCGACCGAGGACATCGAGCGGTCGGGTGTCCTGACTGGTCATCACGGCGCCCGGAGGGAAGTGACTCAGGGCATGCGACGTCAGCCCGTCGGCGGTTGCGCCACGGGTGTGCCACGGGGTGCGTCGCAGGCGTGGCCGGCCGTCGCCCGCCTCCAACTCCCCAGGGCTTTACCTGGTTTACCACTCCGTGAGGTGTTCTTGACAAGGGCTGCGAGTAACGCCACCCTCATGCCTTTCCGATCGGTACCACGAAGGAGAGGCAGACCCCCACATGAGTTCACGTACTGTCCGCCGGCTGGTGTCGGTACTGGCGGGTGCCGGCTTGGTGCTCGCCGCCCCCACAGCCCTGCCCGCGGTCGCGAACGCCTCACCGGCCGCCGTCGCCGAGGTGTCCGCCGCCGACGGCTGCTACACCTGGAGCGGGACGCTCAGAGAGGGTTCGTCCGGCGAAGCCGTGCGACAGCTCCAGATCCGGGTCGCCGGATACCCGGGCTCGGGCAGCCAGATCGCCATCGACGGCCAGTTCGGCCCCGCCACCAAGGCCGCGGTGCAGCGCTTCCAGTCGGCTTACGGTCTCGGCGCCGACGGTATCGCGGGTCCGGCCACCTTCGGCAAGATCTACGAGCTTCAGGACGACGACTGCTCCCCGGCCAACTTCGACTACAGCGAGCTGAACAACTGCAACTCCGACTGGTCCGGCGGCAAGGTCAGCGCGGCCACGGCCCGCGCCAACGCGCTGGTCACCATGTGGAAGCTGCAAGCCATGCGCCACGCCATGGGTGACAGGCCGATCACCGTCAACGGCGGCTTCCGCAGCGTCACCTGCAACAGCAACGTCGGCGGCGCGGCCAACAGCCGTCACATGTACGGCCACGCGGCCGACCTCGGCGCGGGCTCGCAGGGCTTCTGCGCCCTGGCTCTGGCGGCCCGCAACCACGGCTTCACGGAGATCCTCGGCCCGGGCTACCCGGGTCACGACGACCACACGCACGTCGCCGGTGGCGACGGCCGCTTCTGGTCGGCCCCGAGCTGCGGCATGTGATCGATCCGTTCGCGCACCGCGTGTGCCTGCGACGCCCGCTCCGGCGCTTCGGCCCCGGGGCGGGCGTTCGCCGCGCTCGGCGGTCGCTTCCCGCGGCGACACCCGCACGAGCCCACTCACGGGCCGGCGGGCCCGAACTGGCCGAAGGCGGACACCTTCGGGGCCCTCCGGCGCGCCGTAGCCGTACGGTCAGGACGTGTCCCGGGGATCTTCACATCTCCATCCATTGACATGCGCACGTCACGATTGGAGAGTGGCCCGTCTCCGTGCCCGCCGGAGCGGCACACGCTTCGGCCGGGACCGGTAGGCAGACCGTCGAAAGGAGCACGATGAACCGCTTAACCCGAACTCTCCTGCCCCTCACCATGGGTGCCGCCCTGCTGGTGCCGCTGACCCACTCCGCCACCGCGGTGGAGACCGGCACCCGTAGCGTCTCCCCCGCCGCGGCCGGGACGAAGGCCGCCGGCGATGTCGACGCCAAGATCAGCCGCGACTCCGTCATCCAGCGCGCCAAGACCTGGCTGACGGCGAACAACGGCAGTCAGGTGCCCTACAGCCAGACCGCGACGTTCGGTGGCTACCGTGCGGACTGCTCCGGATACGTCAGCATGGCGCTCCAGTACGGCAAGCCCGGCGCCAACACGGTGATGCTCGCAGGCTCGGACTTCACCACGCCGATCAACATGTCGCAGCTCACCAAGGGCGACCTGATCATCGACGCGACGGGCAGCAGCACCACGCGCCACGTCGTGATCTTCGAGAAGTGGACGAGCAGCGCCCACACCAGCTACAAGGCGTACGAGCAGCGCGGCGGGCACGGTACGGACTACCGCACCCTCAGCTACGGGATCGGGGCGGACCAGTACGACGCGTACCGTCCCAACAAGTACTGACACACCCCGTACGCACGCGGCCCGCGGCACCCCCACCGCCGCCGGAAGCGTGACGCGGAAGTGAACAGTGAACAGAACGCCCTCCGGGTCCGCCCGGAGGGCGTTCCGCCGTCCGCCGTCCGAACGTCCCATGACACGGGACCGGCGGCAGCGGTGGGCCCGTGACGGGTGATCAGTGGGATGCTGTGGGCGCCGCGCTGACGGCGCGGCAGTACGGCAGAGACCAGGAGGGGGCGGCGCCATGGCAGCCGGCGGAACGGCGGCGGACACATCACCGGGGCCGGACAGGGCGGTTGACCTGGCCGCGGGCTTGCCCGGGCGTACCGCGGTGATCGGCGGAATCGAGTCGCTGCTCCTCGACGGGCGCCGCCTCTTCTTCGGTTTCGACTTCTCCTCCGACCAGGTGCTCTCACCGCTGATCGACGACCCGGAGGCGATGGCGCGGTTCGCCGCGCAGCACATGCGCCAGCGGACGGGCGCCCATGACGCCCTCTACTGGGCGCGGTTGGTCCGGGCCTCCGTCGACGGCTCGGACCTGGTGTGGCGCGACGAACAGCGCACCTTCACCACCCGCGCGCTGGAGACCGGCCACGCCGGCGCCGCCCACGGGCACCTGCTGTACCTGCGGGACGCGGCCACGGTCGACACCGCCGGCCACCTGCCCGCCGGCGCCCGCCCCACCGTGGCCAACTGGTCCCTGCTCTTCGCGCCGTACGCCCGTAGCGGCGATCCGCACGCCAGCCACTGACCGCCCCGCCCGGGACACGGAGGCGGGGGGCCGTTCCGTGTGGGGGTCAGCCCGCGAAGCGGGCGCCGAGGCCGCCGTCGACGGGGATGTCGGCGCCGGTGATTCCACGGGCGCCGGGGCCGAGGAGGAAGGCGACGACCTCGGCGACGTCGTGGGGCTCGCACAACCGCCGCATCGGGTGCACGTCCACCACCTGGCTCTCGGCCGCGGCCGGGTCGGGCTGGGCGGCGAAGTAGTCGCGGACCAGGGCGGTACGGGTCCAGCCCGGGCTGACCGCGTTCACCCGCACACCGTGCGGCGCCAGTTCGAGGGCCAGGCTGCGGGTCAGCCCCACCAGTCCGGACTTGGCCGCCGCGTAGGGGAAGTACCCGGCGGAGGTGAGCCGGGCGTGCAGGGACGCGACGTTGACGATGGCACCCGTGCCCCGCTCGCGCATGGCGGGAATCAGCTGCTTGGCGACGAGCCACGCGCCCTTGAGGTCGACCGCGAAGACCCGGTCCCATTCCTCGGTGGTCATCGTGGCGGGGTCGAAGTAGGCGTTGATCCCGGCGTTGTTGACCAGCAGCGTCGGCGGGCCGAAGCGCTCGGCGACGGCCGCGGTGGCGGCGACGACGCCCGCCTCGTCGGTGATGTCGACGGCCAGCGGCAGCATCCGGTCCGTGTGCGCGGCGTGCCGGGCGGTGGCGCGGTCGAGTGCGGCCTCGTCGCGGTCCAGCACGCCGACGGCGGCACCCGCCGCCAGCAGGACGTCGACGACGGCCTCGCCGATCCCTTGCGCGCCGCCGGTGACGACGGCGGTTCGGTCCTGGAGCGGGTTCACGGTGCCTCCCCGTGGGTACGGCCGGCGGGCTGACGCGCGGCGGCGGTGGGTGGAACCCCGGGCGTTCCCGGGTGCAGTACGGCGGCGTGGGCGGGCGGGGCCGACGCACCCACGCGGGCGGCCAGCACTCGCCCGTCGTGTCCGGAGCCGCCGTCGGACCGCGGCCCGTCGGCGCCGCCGGGCGGAAGATCGAGACCGATCGTCGCGGTGGCCACGAACAGGGTGCCGTCCACGAGCGCGGGGCTCGCCGGCTGGACGGCGGGGAGCGGCAGCACGGCGTCGAGCGCGCCCTCCCGTGTGTACCGGTGGACCTCTCCGGCACCCCAGACCGCTACCCAGAGGTGGCCGTCGTCGTCCACCGTCATGCCGTCCGGACTGCCCGCGCCCGGCGCGAACGTGAGGTGGGCGGTCCGGTCGTGGAGCTCTCCGCCGGGGTCCACCCGGAAGCGGTCGATGCGGCCCTCGGCGCTGTCGGCGAGGTACATCACCGTCCCGTCCGCCGTGAAGGCCGGACCGTTGGGGATGGTGAGGCCGTCCAGCACGGTGGTGACCGCGCCGTCGTGCCCGACCCGGTGGAGCCGGCCCAGGCCGCGCTCGGGACCGCGGGGCATGGTGGTGAACCAGAAGCGTCCGGCCGGGTCGCAGCAGCCGTCGTTGACCCGGCTGGGCACGGGGTCGGTGTCGCCGGGCCGGTCGAGCCAGGTGAGGCCCCCGTCGGGGGCGAGTACGGCGGCACCGGTGTCCGCCGCCGCCAGCCAGTGGCCCGGCCGGCCGGCCAGGGGTGCGACGGCGCCCAACGGGACGTCCAGGCGCAGGAGTACGGTTCCGTCGCCGGGGGCCGCCGGGTCGAGGGCGGTGAGGGTGCCGTCGAGGATGTCGACGGTCACCAGGTGGCCTCCGGTGTGGCGCAGGCCCTCGCCGAGTTCGCGCCGGGAGGTGGTCCAGGGGCGGAACGCCGGTGGGGCGGTCGCCCGGTGCGGGTGACGGGTCACGGTTTCTCCTTCCGGTTCCGGCGCGCCCGCCGGACGGGCGCGGTACGGAGGCGGGGTGCGGGCGGGCGGGCAGTGCGATGGCGCCGGGTGCGCCCGCGAACGGGTCCGGCGGCCGGGTGTCTCCGGACGTCTCCGGGCGGTGTGAACCGTTGGGCCGGCGGAAGTCAGCGCAGCGTGGCGCCGTCCTCCCGCTCCAGCAGGGCCAGTTCGCGGCGCTCGGGCAGTCCCTCCCAGTCGCCCGCGGAGGCGACGGCGAAGGCACCCACGGTGTTGGCGCGTTCCAGGCGTTCGCGCGGAGCGAGTCCGTCCAGCAGGCCGGAGAGCAGACCTGCGGTGAAGGCGTCCCCCGCGCCGACCGTGTCGCGGACGGTGACCCGCCGGGCGGGCGCGCGTTCCCGCCCGTGCGGGGTGTGCAGCTCGGCGCCCTCACCGCCGAGCTTCACGGCCACCTCCCGGGTGTGACCGCCGGCCAGCAGGGAGCGGACCCGGTCCTCGGTGGTGCGCGCCGACGGGTCGGCGGCCAGGGCGAGTTCGTCGTCGGACGCGATGACGATGTCGGCGTCCCGGGCCAGTGGGCGCAGTACGTCGGCGGCCTCGGACGTACCCCAGAGCCGGGCGCGGTGGTTCACGTCGAGGCTGACCAGGACGCCGGAGGCCCGGGCCGTGTCGACGGCGGCGCGCACCGCGGCCAGCGGCCCGGGGCCCAGGGCGCAGGTGATGCCGGTGACGTGCAGGACCCGGGCGCCGTCGAGCAGTTCGGGCGGTACGTCCTCGGGGCAGAGGCGGGAGCCGGCCGAGCCCGCCCGGTAGTAGTGGATACGAGTCAGGCCGGCGATCCGCGGTTCGGACAGCAGCAGTCCGGTCGGCGCGTCCGGGTCGGTACGGGCGCCGGAGGTGTCGACGCTTTCGGCGCGCAGGCTGCGCAGGATCAGGGTGCCCGGTTCGTCGTCGCCGACGCGGCCCACCCAGCGGGCCCGGTGGCCGAGCCTGGCCAGTCCGACAGCCACGTTGGACTCCGCGCCGGCGACCGAGAGGCGCAGGTCACCGCCGAGCCGGAGCGGCCCGCCGGCCCTCAGCACGGCCATGGTCTCCCCGAGGGTGACGACGTCGGTGGCCGCCCCGGCGGTCACGGCTGATCCCGGTGGGCGGCGAGGGCGGCGAGGAAGGCGCGGCACCGTACCCGCAGTTCGTCCGTGTCGCCGCCGCGCGGGGCGTCCCCCACGATGGGCGAGCCGACACCGACGGCCAGCGCCCCGGCGTCCAGGTAGGCGCGGGCGGCCTCGGCGTCGACACCTCCGGTCGGCACGAACGGGACGTCCGGCAGCGGGTCGCGCAGGGCGCGCAGGTAGGCCGGGCCGCCGACGGAGGCGGGGAAGAGCTTGACGGCGGCGGCGCCCTCGGAGACCGCCCGGACGATCTCGGTGGGGGTCAGCGCACCGGCCACGACGGGCAGGCCGAGCGCGTGTGCGGTGAGGCTTCCCCCGGCCAGTGCCGGGGTGACGACGAAGGCGGCTCCGGCCTGCTGGACCGCGCGCGCGTCATCGCCGGTGAGGACGGTCCCGGCGCCGATGAGCGAGTCGCCGCCCTCCCGCGCGCAGCGCGCGATGATCCCGGCCGCGTCCGGGGTCGTCAGGGACACCTCGATCAGGGCGACGCCCTCCTCGCGGAGGGTGTGCACGGTCCTCTCGGCGGCCCGCGGATCGGTGCCGCGGACGATGGCGATCACGCGTTCACGGCGGAGACGGTCGGTGAATGTCATGCGGTCTGTCCTCGGGTGGGTGCGGGACGGGGTGGTACGGGGCGGGCGGGGTTCGCCCGGCGCAGCCGGGGGCCGGGGCAGCCGGGGGCCGGGGCGGTCACCACTCGGCGAACGAGCCGTCGGGGTGGCGCCACAGGGGGCTGCGCCAGGGGGCGTTCGCCGCGGCGTCGGCCCGTCGTACCGCGGCCTCGTCGACGGTGATGCCCAGCCCCGGTCCCGTCGGGCGCGCGACGTGGCCGTCGGTGAAGCGGAAGACCTCGGGGTCGACGACGTAGTCGAGGAGTTCGGCGCCGTCGTTGTAGTGGATGCCGATGCTCTGTTCCTGGATCAGGAAGTTGGGTGTCGCGAAGGCCACCTGGAGGGAGGCGGCCAGCGCGATCGGCCCCAGGGGGCAGTGCGGCGCCAGCTGGGCGTCGAAGGTCTCGGCGAGGGCGGCGATCCGGCGCAGTTCGGAGATGCCGCCGGCGTGGGAGGGGTCGGGCTGGGCGACGGCGACACCGGCGGTGAGCGCGGGCAGGAAGTCCCAGCGCGAGTAGAGGCGTTCGCCCGTGGCGACGGGCACGGTGGTGGAGCGGACGAGCGGCTCCAGCAGCCGGGTGTGCTCGGGCGTGACGGGTTCCTCCGCGAACAGCGGGTGCAGCTCCTCCAGCGCGGCGAGCAGGCGGCGCGCCCCGGCGGGTCCGAGGCGGCCGTGCAGGTCGACGGCGACGTCCCGCTCGGGTCCGAGTACCTCGCGTGCGGTGGCCACGCGGGCGTGCGCGGCGGCCACGTCGGCCGCGCCGGCCAGACGGCCGCTGAGGCCGGTGGCGTTCATCTTGACGGCGGTGAACCCGGCTTCGACCTGGGCACTGACGGCGTCGGCGATCTCGGCCGGCTCGTCGCCGCCGACCCAGCTGTAGACGCGTGCCCGGTCGCGGACGGCGCCGCCGAGCAGGTCGTGCACGGGGACGCCGAGGGCCTGGCCCCGGATGTCCCACAGGGCCTGGTCGATACCGGCGACGGCGCTGGAGAGGACCGGTCCGCCGCGGTAGAAGGTGCCGCGGGTCATGACCTGCCAGTGGTCCTCGATGCGCGTCGGGTCCAGCCCGACCAGGTAGTCGGCCAGTTCGCCGACGGCCGTGCGGACGGTGTCGGCACGGCCCTCGACGACCGGCTCCCCCCAGCCGATGAGCCCTTCGTCCGTCTCGACGCGGCAGAAGAGCCACCGGGGCGGCACCCGGAAGGTTTCGATGCGGGTGATCTTCACGGTGTTTCCCGGTCCTCCGGTTCGGTGTCGTGCCCACGGCCGGCACCCGTGCGGTCCTTGTCCGCCCCCGGTGTGGTGCGGGCACGGGAGAGGCCCGCGGTGCGGGCGAGGTCGGCGTCGGCTCGGGCGAGCAACGCGCGCATGGCCCGTTCGGCGGCGGAGGGGTCCGCGTCGCGGACGGCCCGCAGGACGGGCTCGTGCGCGGGAACCGGATCGTCGGCCTCGGCTGCGTGGACGAGCCGGTCACGTTCGGCCAGGCCCGGGCCGATGAAGACGTCCATGCGCTGGAGCAGTTCGTTGTGGGTGGCGCGGAGCAGGGCGCGGTGCCAGGCGAGGTCGGCCTCGGCCGCCGCAGCGGGGTCGCCGGAGCTCTCGCCCATGCGCACCAGTGCCTCCTCCATCGCGGTGAGGTCCTCATCGGTGCGCCGTTCGGCGGCGAGGCGGGCGGCGGCGGGTTCGATCACCAGGCGGATTTCGGCGAGGTCCCGCAGGACGAGTTCCGGTGCGTCCGCGACGAGTTGCCAGCGGATGACGTCGGCGTCCAGCAGGTTCCAGTGCTCGCGTGGGCGGACGAACGTGCCGCGCTTCTGCCGCGCGTCGACCAGGCCCTTGGCGGTGAGTACCTTGACGGCTTCCCGCAACACGGTCTGGCTTATGCCGAGTTCGTCGATGAGGGAGGCCATGTCCAGGGTTTCCCCGACCCGCAGACGCCCCTGCACGATGCGGGTGCCGACCGTCTCCACGATCTGCCCGTGCAGGCCCCTGCCCACGTACTCGGCCATGTTCCGTTCCTCCTCCGCCGTGCGCTCCGCGCGGTGCGCACGGCACCACTCTATATTATTTATGAATTAAAAGTGGTGGGTTCTCGCTCTCCGGGCGTGAGACGGAACACGGCCACCGTGCCGCCGCCGGGCAGTGGCGCCGTCAACTCCCAGGTCGCGCCGGGGTCCTGACCGTCCGGCAGACGGACGGGACAGGCGCGGCCCGGCTCCAGCCGGCCGAGCGTGAGCGGCGGCGTGCCCGAAGGACCGCGGGCCTCCAGCCGGCCCGCCGCGTAAGGCACGAAGACTCCCACGGTCCGCCCGCTCTCCCCCGCGCGGGGCAGCCCTGCCCAGTAACCGGCCGGGGTCGCCGCCTCCACCGGGCCGACGGCCGGGCCGACACCGAACTCCACGTCCAGGGAGGCCGACGCGCCGGGTGCCAGGGTCGTCAGCGGTCCCAGCGCCTCACACTCGACGACCCGGTCGCGCGGCAGCAGGCCGCCCAGATGGGGCAGCCCCTCCGCAAGCGGGCACTCCAGCCAGACCTCGGCACGCGACCCCCCGTCGGGGTAGGCGCCGTCGTGCACGGCGAAGCGCTGCACCAGGGTGCGACCGGGGCCTACGTGAGCCAACCACCCCGCCGAGTCGGGGAATCCGACCTTCCCGACGACGTCCTGGTGCGGCACGTGCAGGACACCCGGCGCCGCCTCGCGCACCCGCGGCCGGCCGTTACCGGCGACCAGCGGTACGGTGGCCGGCCGCCCGGAGCCGGCACGGCCGAGGTACACGCCCTCGACGCCCGCCGGATCGGCCGGCGCCCCGGCGAGCTGCGTGACGTTCCACAAGGCCCAACGGCGTCGTGTGGCCGCGATGTTGGTCATCGTCAGGCCCAGGCTGAAGGCCGTACTGCCCGGCCGCAGCAGGATCCGGCGCTCCAGCCGCAGGCCGGTGCGCGGATCGTCACCGCTGGTCATGACGAGGGCCGCCGCGCCGTCCCGCCGCTCGAAACGGGCGGTGTACGGGCCGGAGTCCAGGACCGGGTCGGGCGGCCCCGCCCACTGCGCGGGGCCGTCCCAGCCCTGCGGCGCGGGCCAGGTCTTGTCGCCGCCCCAGTTGAGCCAGTCGGCCATCGGACCGTCGTGCGGGCCGGGGCGCACGCCGGGCAGCGGCGCGAACGCGCCGTCCAGAAGACGGGGATTGCGGTACAGGAACTCCGCGCCGTCCAGGGCCACCGAGAGCAGCCGGCCGCCCAGCCCGGGGGCGGCGGTCACCGTCAGGGCGCCGGCGTCCAGCGTGATCAGTTCCCCGTGTGCGGCCGGTGCGCGCCGCACCCGTACCGACCCGTCGGCGGAGGCCACCGGTCAGCCGTCCAGGCCTGGTTCGTCCAGGCCGGGTTCGAGGACCACTTTGCCGCGTGCCGCGCCGGCGGCGAGCGCGAACGCCTCGTCCGCCCGCGACAGGCCGAAGCGGTCGCTGACGATCCGCTCCGGCCGGATGCCCCAGCGCACCAGGTTGCGCGCCAGTTCCGCCATGACCGGCACCGAGGTGACCCAGGAGGCGTACAGCGTGACCTGCTTGTGGAGCAGGGCGTCGGAGACCTCCGTCTCCAGGGTCCCGCCCTCGCCCACCAGGGAGATCCGCCCCCATTCCGCGATGTGCGCGATGGCGGTGGAACGGCCGGCGCGGCTGCCCGAGCAGTCGATCGCGGTGGACGCCCCGCGCCCGCCGGTGAGCGCGGCGACTGCGACGGCCGCGTCCTCCGGCGCCACCGTGGCGTCGAAGACGTCCAGTCCGTCCGCCCAGCTCCGGCGCTCGGGCGAGACCTCGACACCGATGACCCGGCGCGCCCCGCGTCCCCGGCCGGTCATGGCGGCGGCCAGCCCCACCGGGCCGAGGCCGACGACGAGCAGGTCGTCGTCACCGCTCACCCCCGTGCGCCGGATGCCCTCGTAGGCCGTACCGAAGCCGCAGGCCACGAGCGCGCCGTCGACGAAGCTCAGCTCGTCGGGCAGCGGCACCAGGGTGTGCTCGTCGGCGAGGAGGTAGTCCGCCGCGCCGCCGTCGCGCTGCCAGCCGTAGGCGGCGCGCCCCGGGTCCGCGCAGCTGATCTGGTAGCCGCGGGCGCAGTTGTCGCAGAGCCCGCACCCGGCGATGTGGTAGACCACCACCCGGTCGCCCGGCCGGTGCCGCCGCACACCCGGGCCCGTCGCCACGACGGTGCCGCTGGGTTCGTGGCCGGCGACCACGCCCCGGTACGCGGGACCGTCCACCCCGCGGTGGGTCTTGTGCTCGCGGTAGATGTAGCCGATGTCGCTGCCGCAGATACCGGCCGCGCCCACGCGCAGCAGTACCTGTCCCGGACCGGGCACCGGCACCGGCATCTCCCGCACCTCGGCGGTGCTGTTCCCCGGCAGGTGGACGCCGCGCATGGTGGCGGGCGGGGTGGTGGTCTCGCTCATGGTGTGTCCTTCGTGCGGGTCGGGCAGGGTCGTGGCGGGCAGGTCAGGTCGCGCGCGTCGCGAGGCCCTTGCGGGAGATGACGACGTTGATGAGCACGGCCCCGACGATGATCACGCCGCGCACGACGTCCTGGAGGAAGGAGTTGACCCCCAGCAGGACCAGACCGTTGGCGATGACGGAGATGAACACGACGCCCAGCATCGTCCCCACCAGGCTCCCCCGGCCGCCGGCCAGCGCGGTGCCGCCGATGACGACGGCGGCGATGACGTCGAACTCCAGCCCGGCGGCCGCGCCGCCGTTGCCCGAACCCAGGCGCGCCGCCATCAGGATGCCCGTGAGCGCGGCGAGGAGCCCCGTGGTCGCGAACAGGATGACGCGTACCCGGCCGATCGGGATACCGGCCAGCCGCGCGGCCGGCGCGTTGCCGCCCACCGCGTAGACGGAGCGCCCGTAGGCGGTCCGCCGGGCGATGTACCAGAACGCCAGGAACAGCAGCACCAGCACGATCGCCGGGGTCGGGACGCCGAGGATCTTGCCGCCCAGCGCGTCCATGAATCCGCCGCCCGGGGTGGCGACCGGGAGCGCGTTCGTGGTGTACAGGGCGAGACCGCCCAGCGCGCTCCACAGCCCGAGCGTCGCGATGAAGGACGGCACCCCGAAGCGGGCACGCAGCCAGCCCGCCGCCGATCCCCACAGCGCCCCGGCGACCAGGGTGAGCAGCAGAGCGACGGGCAGTCCCAGGCCCCACTCGGTGGCGCCCTTGGCGAACAGCACCGAGGCGAAGGCCACCGCCGGACCGATGCTGATGTCGATCTCCCCGGCGATGATCACCAGCGTGACACCGAGCGCGGGGATGCCCACCATGGCGGCGTCCCGCAGGATGCCGAGCTGATTGTCCGAGCTGAGGAACCCGCCCGCGGTGGCGCCGAGCGCGATGTACAGCACCACGACGGCGGCCAGCAGCCCGAGTTCGTTGAGATGGCGCGTCCGGCGGACGCGGGCGGCGCCGGCGGCCGGTGACGGGGGGCCGGACTGCTTGCCGGCCACAAGGGTCGAGGACATGGTTGTCTGCCTCACACTTCCACCGCCATGGTGGCGGCCATGATGTCGTCGAGAGTGATGTCGGGTGCGAGGAACTCGCGGGTGAAACGGCCGTTCTGGAGGGTCAGGACCCGGTCGCAGACGAGCGGCAGCTCCTCCAGTTCGCCGGAGACGAAGACGACGGCGGCGCCCTCGTCGGCCAAGGCCCGGATCAGGGCGTAGATCTGCTGCTTGGCCTCGACGTCCACACCGCGGGTGGGTTCGTCCAGGAGCAGCACCCGGCTGCGGGCGTGCAGCCAGCGGCCGATGACGGCCTTCTGCTGGTTGCCGCCGCTGAGGTTGACGATGGGGGTGTCCAGGCCCGGGGTCTTCACCGCGAGGCGCCGCACCAGGTCCTCACCGGCCTCAGCGGACCGGCGGGGCGAGAGGCCGGTCCGGCCGCTGATCCCGGCGAACCAGGACATCGTCATGTTCTCGCCCACGCCCAGCAGCGGGACGATGCCCTCGCCCTTGCGGTCCTCGGGCGTCATGCCGACGCCGAGTCGCTTCATCGCCGCCGCCGTGGGGCGGGCGACCGGCCGGCCCTCGAAGGTGATCGTGCGCCCGGCCGCGGCCTCGAAGCCGGCCACGGAGCGCAGCAGTTCGCTGCGTCCCGACCCCAGGAGCCCGCCGATGCCCAGCACTTCCCCCGCGTACAGGTCGAACGTGACGTCCTCCAGCTTCGGTGGCAGCGTCAGCCCCCGGACGGAGAGCAGCGGGGTGCCGGTACGGTCCACGGCGCGCGGCGCGAACGGTTCCCGCTCACGCGCGGCCGGGCCGAGCATGAGTGCGACGATCTGCGCGGTCGTCGCCTCCCGTACGTCCACGGTGTCCACCACGCTGCCGTCCCGGACGACGGTGACGCTGCGCGCCACCTGCCGGATCTCGTCCAGCCGGTGGCTCACGTAGATCACCGCGACGCCGGAAGCGGAGATCCGGCCGACCGCGTCCAGGACGGTGCGCGCCTCGCCCGCGGCCAGCGCGCTGGTCGGCTCGTCGAGGATCAGCAGCCGTGGCCGGCGGCGCACGGCCCGGGCGATCTCGACGAGCTGCTGCTCGGCCAGTGAGAGGGAGACGACCGTGGCCTCCGGGCTGACGCGCACGTCCAGTTCGGCCAGCACCTCGGCGGCCTCGCGGCGCATCCGTGGGTAGTCCACGCCGGACACGCCGCGGCGGGGCCACTGCCCGAGGAACAGGTTCTCGGCGACCGTCATCTCGGGGACCAGGCTCAGCTCCTGGTGCACGGTGGCCGCGCCCAGTTCGGCCGCCCGGCGCACCCCGCCGCCGCCGAGGACCTCCCCGCCGATGCGAACGTCGCCGCTGTCGGGGACCTCGACACCGGAGAGCATCCGGATGAGCGTGGACTTGCCCGCTCCGTTGCGCCCGAGGAGAGCGCGGACCTCGCCCGGCTCGATCCGGAAATCTACGTCGACCAGGGCGCGGACGCCCGGGTACTGCTTGTTCAGGCCGCTCGCCTCGGCGGCCGGCACGGGGCCGGCCTCACCGGGCTGCGATGGGGAGGTCGTCATGCTCGCTCCACGGGAACCGGAGGGACGGGAAGGGGGGCGGGAGGCGCGGTGCCGGCGGCTGCCGGTGCCGCGACATCCGTCACGGCAGGCCGTCCGGGTGGGCGCGCAGCCATTCACGGGCCTGTTCGGGTGTGGAGTAGAGCGTCACCGGGGCGGGGACGACGGGGTCGTCGAGCTTCTCGCCGCCGATGACCCTGGCGGTGGTGCGCGCAGCCAACTCGCCGACCTCGACACCGGAGATGTCCACGTCGGCCTTGAGTACCTCGTGATCGGCCAGCTCCCGGGCCAGGTCGGTGGTCATGTCGCTGCCGAAGACCACCGTCCGGCCGGTGAAGCCGCGCTGGCGGACGGCGCGCACCGCGCCCATCGTGGCGCCGCCGGACTCGCCGTAGAAGGCGTCGACCCGGGGCTGGGCGCTGAGGATGCGGTCCGCGACCTCGACGGCCTGGTCGATCGTGGTGCCCTGCTGATTGGTGACGATCTTCGCCTCGGGCAGTTCCGCGAACAGCGCCTTCTCGAAGCCGACCCGGCGCTGGATGCAGACCTCGACCGTCTCGCAGTTGAGCACGGCGATCCGGGGGTCGTCGACACCCTTCGCCCGGAAGTACTTCGCCGCTTCCGCGCCGGCCAGCTCACCGAACTTCACCGGGTCGCCCAGCACCCACGCGCTGACGTACTTCTTCGTCGCCTCGTCGGTCAGGCAGGTGTTGTAGCAGACCACCTTGACACCGCTCTCGTGAGCCAGGCGCACGGCCGGGATCGATGCGGTGGTGGAGACCGGCGACAGCACCAGGGCCTCCACCCCGGCGGCGCTCACGGCGTCCACGAAGGTGCTCTCCTTGGAGGCGTCGCCCTGGGCGTTGAGCTCCAGCAGCTGGACCCCGTCGCCGAGACGGCCGGCCGAATCCTGCATGCCCTTGCGGACGCCGGCGTAGTAGCCCTGGGCGTCCATGTAGACCAGCCCGACCCGGCCGCCCTCCCCCGCCCGCGGCACACACCCGGCCAGCGCGACCATCGTCAGCGCAAGGCCGAGGCACAGGGCGAGCGCGGTGCGATGCCGCTTCCTGCCGTCCGTCATGACACCACTCCGAATCACATACAAAAGCTGCGTACGACCGCAATCGGTGCGGATCGCCGCCAAGGCGTGCTCAGAGTATGGAAGGTTCACCCGAGTAAGGTCAAGATTAATTGCTAATTAATGATTTGATTGACGTGGCCGCCGACGCCCAGCCCGCGCCGCGCCCCCGGTCCGGGTCCGGGTCCGGGTCCGGGTCCGGGTCCGGGTCCGGGTCCACCCCGCGTCCGTTGCCGAACGGGCCCCGGAGACACCGACCGCACGTGAATCGGGCAGTGTTCGGGTGTGGGTGGGGTGTTGAAGACTGTCCGAGCCGTTGCGGGAGGGGGAGGGAAGAGAGAGATGATCACCCGGCCGCGGACGCGACCGTTCGCGGTCGACTGCGTGAAGGTGGCCCGGGAAACGGGGCGGGACCGTCCCCGAGGTGGCCGGCGGTGGCGCCTGCCGCCGGCTGACGGGGTTCCGGCGGTGGCCGTCCACTACCGGACGTACCCCGCCGTGCGACAGCGCGCGCCGCTGTCCGGTGTCCCGCCTGCGACGGTGTGTGCCGGGGGATTCGGCGGCTACGGCCGCTTCCTGCGGTCGAGACCGCGTCCCGTCCCGGCTCGCTGACGCGGTCGAACGGCTGGGGATCGCGGACGGCGCTCGGTCGAGTCAGCCGAAAGGCCCCACGCCGGTCACTTCGGGTCCGGCGTGCGCCGACCGGTGAGCGGCAGGGGCCTCCCATGCCTTCGCAGAACTACGGCCCGAGGGGGCCCGGCCGGATCAGCGGGCCGGGGTGCGTGACCCGTGGCGCACCAGACCCACGATCCCGGTGATCACGACCGCCACCGCGGCAAGGCCGGAAAGCAGGGGCAGCACGGCCATCCCGTCCATCAGCCGACTCGCGGCGCTGATGGCGAGGACGACGCCGACCACCAGGTAGAGGGCACTCATACCCATGCTCGACGGGATCATCTGCCACCTGCGACTGCCCATGCCGTCCTCCAACCAGACCAAACCGTAACGCGGTTCACGTTCCCGAAGATCCAGAATCCATGCCCGCATCGGCTCCGCCGGCACCCACGGACTCGCCGGTCGGGGCAGTGCGTCGAGCGCGTTCCATCCCGCACGCAGGTCAGGGCATTGTCGCCGTGGACGAAAGCCTGTTGGATCGACGGAGCGCGGTACACATTTCGAGGAGGCGTTCATGAGCCGCAGTGGAGGCGATGCGACCGCTCCCCCTTTCACCGTCCGGCCACTGGACGCGGACACGTGGCCCGCGTTCGCCCGACTGGTCGAGGCACATAACGGCGTGTGGGGCGGCTGCTGGTGCATGGGCTTCCATGTCAAGGTCGGAAAGGGGCGCACTCCGGAGCAGAACCGGGCCGAGAAGGAGCAGCGAGTCCGGGAGGGCCGGACCCGTGCGGCACTGGTATTCGAAGGCGACGACTGCCTTGGCTGGTGCCAGTTCGGCTCGCCGGCCGAACTGCCGGAGATCAAGAGCAAGCGCGCATACGAGAAGGACCTCACGGCGCTGCCGGACTGGCGCATCACCTGCTTCTTCACCGGAAAGGGCCTGCGCGGGCGCGGCGTCGCTCATGCCGCTCTCGGCGGTGCGCTGGCAGAGATCAGGGGTCAGGGCGGTGGCCTGGTCGAAGGCTATCCCGAGGAAACCGACGACCGGTCGGTGTCGGGATCGTTCCTGCACACCGGCCCGATGGCTGTCTTCGAGGACCACGATTTCACTCGGACACGGCCGATCTCACCGCACCGCTGGGTCGTCACCCGCGCCCTCGCTCCGGCCTGAGTGCTTACGTGCTCCGCGGTCGGACGGTGGACGTTCTGGTATTCGACTGACCGGCCGTCCCTTCGGGCTTCCCGCCATTCGGTCAGCGAGGCAGCGGTCAGCGCCTCGCTTCCGGGCTCCCGTGACTCACCTTGCCGGATCACGCAGCCGTCGGCGTCCGGTTCGAAGCGGAACCAGACGCAATTCCGGGTCCGGCTCACGGCAGGTTCCCGCCTCGCCACCCACCCCCGTAATCAACTCCGTCCGCTTCATTGACATCTCACCCGGAATCCCTATGTTGGGAGCGCTCCCACAACAGCCCTGCAACTGGAAGGAGTCCCCCACCATGCGCAGAAAGAGTCCGTTGACCGGACGTTCGCGATCGTCCCTCCGCCAGCCTCTCCAGGCGCTCGTCATGCTGTTCGCCGTGGTCGTCGGAGCCCTCGCCTGGTCCACCCCCGCCCAGGCTCACGGCACCGTCGTCGGCCCCGCCACCCGCGCGTACCAGTGCTGGAAGACCTGGGGCAACGACCACACGAACCCGGCCATGCAGACCCAGGACCCCATGTGCTGGCAGGCCTTCCAGGCCAACCCCGACACCATGTGGAACTGGATGAGCGCGCTCCGCGACGGGCTCGGGGGTCAGTTCCAGGCACGGACCCCCGACGGGACACTGTGCAGCAACAACCTTTCGAGGAACGCCAGCCTGGACAAGCCCGGACCGTGGAAGACCACCACCATCGGCGACAACTTCTCGGTCCACATGTACGACCAGGCGTCCCACGGTGCCGACTACTTCAAGGTCTACGTGAGCAAGCAGGGCTTCGACCCCAAGACCCAGACCCTGGGCTGGAGCAACCTCGACTTCATCACGCAGACCGGCCGCTTCGCCCCGGCACAGGACATCACGTTCCCCGTCCGGACCTCCGGCTACACCGGACACCACATGCTGTTCGTGATCTGGCAGGCATCGCACATCGACCAGGCCTACATGTGGTGCAGCGACGTGAACTTCGGCTGAGCCGCAACGCACCGCACGCGGCACCGGCCTCGGCCGGGCGCCGATAGCCGCCGCCGGGCCGACCGAGCCCCGTCGGGGCAGGGACCCCGATGGGGTCACCCTGCCCGACGGGGCTTTCCGCGTTCCGCACTTGACTCACCGCTCGCGGACACGGGCGAGAACGAGCCTTCATGCCCGGGGCCCTACCACCGCCCACCTCGCGGATGCCGCAGTCGCCACGGTCGCCGCAGTCGCCGCAGTCGCCGCAGCACGGTCCGGCTTCGTTGCCGGGCACCCGTCGGCCACGGCGTTGCCGAGTCCGGGACCTGGTCCGGGTCTCCGTGCCCCGGCTCATGGTGCGAGCCGGACGGAGTGGGGTGAGGATCGAGGTACGGGCGGCGGTTCGCCCGCCTTGTTCTCCCTACTGGCGGCCCGGCCGCCGTCCGGCCACGGAGGGTCGCATGCCATCAGCCGTATGGAGCGGTGCCATCTCGTTCGGCCTGGTCACGATCCCGATCCGGCTGCTCCCCACGACGGAGGACCACAGCATCCGCTTCCGCCGGGTCCATCTGGAGGACATGGGCCTCGTAAGGAACCGGAAGATCTGCGAGATCGACGGCGAGGAGGTCACCTCGGACGAGATCGGCAAGGGCTACGAGGTGGCCAAGGACAAGATCATCCCCATCTCGGACGACGAGCTGGCGGCCATGCCGTTGCCGACCGCGAAAGCCATCGACGTCGTCGCCTTCGTCGACCGCGGCACGATCGACCAGATCCGCCTGGGAGACACCTACTACCTCGAGGCCGCCGGCGAGGTCGCCGCCAAGCCGTACACCCTCCTGCGGAAGGCCCTGGAGCGGTCCTCCAAGGCGGCCATCGCCAAGTACGCGCTCCGGGGACGGGAGCGGCTGGGGCTGCTGTCGGTGAAGGGGGACGCGATGGTGCTGCACCAGATGCACTGGCCCGACGAGGTGCGCGACCCCTCCGAACTCGCGCCGGCGCCGGTCGAGCTGGACGAGAGCGAGATCGAGGGCGCACTCGCGCTGATGGACACCATGCAGCTGGACGGGGTGTCCGGCTTCCGCGACACCTACACCGACGCCGTCGAGAAGCTGATCCGGGCGAAGGCCGAGGGCAGGACCCCGGCCGCGCCGAAGGGCGAGACGAAGCGCAGCGGCCAGGTGGTGGACCTGATGTCCGCGCTGGAGCAGTCCGTGCAGCAGGCCAAGAAGTCCCGGGGCGAGACCGGCGAGGACGCCACCGTGCACGACATGCCCGCCCGCAAGAAGAAGACCACCGCGAAGAAGGCCCCGGCCAAGAAGACGGCGAAGAAGGCGTCTGGCCGTAAGCCGCGCTCGGCGTAGGGCTCATCTGCGGCTTCTCCCTCCGGATGCGGTAGGGGCCGCCGGTCGCGGGCGGCGCCCCGGCAGCGTCCCGGCCGGCGCGCGATCTGGTGGTCCGGTTACTTGATCAGGGCATTCGCGACGATGATCACGAGGCCGATCAGCATGTCCAGGGCCCCCGCCCGGCACGAGGACGGCCATCCGTGCCCGGCCGTACGGGCGGCCCAGGCGCCCCAGCAGAACAGGGCGACGGTGTTGAACAGCAGGGCCGCGTCCACGGCCGTGGCTTCGGCCCACCACTCCGCGACCGCGGCGAGCAGGATCCCCACCGTAGGAAGCACGGCGGCGACCAGTGGCCACTCGGCGAGCACCAGCCTCAGTCTGCTCACGGTGGCCGCCCCGTCGGCGGACGCGCGCTGGGCGATGACACGCGCGTACCCGTGCGCGGCGCCCGACGCAAGCGCGGTGAGCAGCACCCACAGCGCGTCCGGACCCGGATCGGCCGTGTCTCCCGTCGCGTCCAGCGCGGCCACCAGGGCACTGGCCAGCACCAGGCCGTAGATGACGCTGAACAGCGACTGCTCCGGCGGTCGGTGCGGCAGGTTCAACCTCGCCGCGACGCTCTTACGGCGGGCATGGTCGGCACGCTCGGGCATGTCATCGCCTCGGTGCGGAAGGAGGGCCAGGGTCCGCACATCCTCACCCGCCCGACGTGAAGCAGGGCAACGCCACGCGCAACGGGCGCCGAACCCCGGAGAAGGCTGATCAGGTCCGTAACCGCATGAAGCCGGGTCCTCGCGGCGGCTGTCCCCGAAGTGCGACAGAGCCGATGACAGGTGACCACGAGACACGAGATGCGACGAACTCGCCACCCGCCACAAGGCGATCGTGCTGATGGCAACACCCATGAACGGCTGCGATCGGTCCGGTCGTCCCTCACCAGTCCCGGGTGGCGATCAGTTCCTCCACATCCGCGTCCGCGAATCCGTATGCCGACGCGACAAACCAGAAATCCTCAGCGATCACCTCGCGCGCAACCGTCTCGATCTCACTCCCGGCTGCCTCGAACTCCGCCTCCAAGCGGTTGAACTCCTCCGTGGCGGCTTGGGCCAGCGCGTACAGGGCCTTCAGATCCGACGGCTGCTCAGCCTCTATCCGCTCGCACAGCCGCAACAGGATCACCCTGCCTTGGTCGACGACGTGATCGGGGAAGTAGGAGTCCGCATACATCTGCCGCAGAAACGCGTGCCCTGATACCTGCTCGTTCGTGATCGACATGGCGCTCCCCCATCCCTGGAAACAGTGACGCGCCGATCATGCACGACACCACTGACAACGGGCGCGACTGGACCGAGGCTCAACAGGCTCCCGGTGTGTGACCTGGTGCCGGTCGACACCGGCCTCAAGTCCGTTCGAACTTGGGCCGAGGAGCTCCTCAGCCGACTCCTGGGACCACTGGTCACGGTGAGCCGGTGGCGCCGGGCGACGTCAGCCGTAGAGAACAGGGTGACGTCCTTGTCGACGCGGAGCCGCAGGAAGACCACGAACTGGCGAGCCCCGCGCCGTGGCCGGTTCCGGCCATCAGTCACCGCCTGCCCACCAACCAGGTCCGTGCCCAGAACCGCCGCACGTACGGCCGCGAGGGCCACCCCACACCTCCCTGGAGCCGGGGGGAGACCTCCGCCACGCCGACCGGGTGGGCGCCCTGGCCGGGCGAGGTGTGATTGACGGGGGCATGACTATTGTCTAGGTTGCCGTGCGGCCGCGGTGTCGCACGGACCCCCGCCCTCGCAGGGAGGATGCACATGGTCACATCGTTCGTCACTCATCGTGCCCTCGACGGCGGGACGTACCACCTGGAAGGCGACCTCGATCTCGGATCGCCCTCCACCTCGGCCGTCGAAGTGGTGGCCGGCGGCCGGCTGGTCGAGTTCACCGCCGGGACGGCGTCCCTGGGGGACGATGTCGCCGCTTCCCTCGGTCTCGTGTCACCCGAGTCCGAACTCACCTTCCAGAAGGGCACGTTGCGCATCTTCCGGTCGGTCGAGCGCGAGCCGCGTTCAGGGCTCGTGGAACGGCCGTCGCTCGTCGTGTGGCGGGGCAAGCGCCACGCACTCGTGACCCGGCTCTACGGGCTGAGCGATGCCGAGGTGCTCGGGCTGCTCCGGTCGGTGCATGTCGCGGAGACCGAGCACGGGCTCACCCTGCGGCCGGACCGGGCGGCCGGGAGCGCCTTCGCGCGGCCCGCGACGGTGATCAAGGAGGTGCCGGGGCTCGGGCTGCTGGAGCTGTCCCGGCGGACGAAGGAGCACACCGCCCAGCTCCCTCCCTGGAAGGGGGTCAGGGTCGCTTCGGGTGAGCTGTTCCGCGACACGCTCTCCGACGGCAGTCCGTTCTTCGTGCTCTCCTCCACCGAGATCTGGGCCACGCTGGTGCCGCTGACGTCGACTCGCGTCGAGCGGGTGCCCGAGCTCGTCGGGCGGCTCGCGCTGCGGCACACGGGATGAGCCCGCGGTGAGCGGCTTCTACGGCGCACTGACCGCCTCGATCGTCGTGCTGAGCCTGTTCCTGGGTGTGGCGTCGCACGCGGTCCGTCCTGCCGCCCTGGGTGAGGCGCTGCGGGCGCACGGTGTGCTGGGCACCCGGCTCCGCCGGTTCGCCGCCGCCGCCGTGCCCTTCGGCGAGGGCGCCCTGGCGGTGGGTGGCGCGGTCGCCCTGCTGACGGGTCACCAGCGGGGTCTGCAAGCCGTACTCGCCCTGGGGACCGTCCTGTTCGGGCTGTACGCCGGCTACACCCGGCACGCTCTCGCCCTGGGCCGCGGAGGGCCGTGCGGGTGTTCGCACCAGGATCTGCCCCTGAGCCGCTGGGTGACCCGGCGGGCCGTGGCCCTCGCGGGGCTCGCACTGGCCGGCGCGGCCCTGGCGGTGGCCGGGCCCGTACAGCTCTCCGCACCGGAACTGGCCACACTGCTGCTCGCGGCTCCCGCCTGCACCGTGCTGCTGTGGTCCCTGCCCGCCGCCATGCACGAGCCGGGCGCGGCATCCGTTCCCGCGTCGGCCGGGGCCGCCGTTCACCACCCGATCGGGACCACTGTGCATCGGACTGCCGAAGGAGTGTCGACGCGATGGACTTCACCACCAGCGCCGTGATCGCCTCGTGGGCGGCGATCGCGCTGCTCGCGCTGGTCGTCTCGGGGTTGATCAGGCAGGTGCACCAGCTGTCCCGAACGCAGGGGCACCACCCCGGGCGGGTGGGCATCGCACCCGGCGCGTCGGCGCCCGGTCTCGATCCCGCCGCGCTCGACGGCCTCCTGACGCCGGGCCGCGCCGCGCTGCTGCTCTTCCTCGACGCCGACTGCCGTACGTGCGGCGAGGTGCTCGCGGAGGCCCGGTCCTGGACGGCCCGCCAGGGCGCCGGTGCGCCGCCGGTGCTCGGGTTCTACGCGGGCGCCGGGCCACAGGCCGAGGAAGGCGCCGTACCGGTCAGGGACCACCGTCCGGAGCTGTTCGCCGCCTACGACATCCCCGCCACCCCCTACGCGGTGGCCATCGACCCCGAGGGCCGGATCGCCCGTTCGGAGCCGCTCGGTTCACCCACCGCGCTGTTGCGGCTGCTCGACGACATCCACCCCGCAACGCCGAGGAGCCTGCCGTGACTTCACTGGACGACGTCCCCACGCTGCGCCACTCCGGGAGCGGTGGCCGCGGACCCCGGACCAGGCGCG
Source organism: Streptomyces sp. NPDC104581 (assembly GCF_055583685.1). Lineage (NCBI taxonomy): Bacteria > Bacillati > Actinomycetota > Actinomycetes > Kitasatosporales > Streptomycetaceae > Streptomyces > Streptomyces sp. NPDC104581. Next base: position 5,091 of record NZ_JBVJNN010000031.1, on the reverse strand, counting down.
GGGCCCTGCCGTCCTTCGCGCCGCGCAGGCGCACGGTGCTCCAGGCGGCGACCGCCGCGGGCTTCGCCGCGCTGGGCGTGTTCACCGCCGCCCGGCAGGCGTACGCCGACGGCTACGACATCTGGACGGGTGACTGCCCGAGTTACGCCGCCGACCACAACTGCTCCCCGGGCTGCGGGCCGAGCACCGTCTACGCCGACGCGTGCGTGACGTCGGGGGCCAACACCGGCTTCCACCGGTCGGACGGTGTCACCTGGACGCTGCGGCCCAACCAGTGCTACGCCGGTACCTACGACGGCTGGCTGTGGCGCTACAGCGCGGCGTGCGGCAGTTGCGGTTGCGGCATCGAGCGGCGCTGCCACGACGGGTACCGCGACACCGGCTCCGGCTGGGTGAAGTCGATCTGCCGCTGGACCACCGACTGCGACTGCCCCGGCTCCATCAGCTGGCCCACCCTCGGCCGCGGCGCCACCGGGCCCGACGTCCACACCGTCCAGCACCTGCTCACCCACCACGGTCATCCGGCGACCGCCGACGGCATCTTCGGACCGGACACCGAGGCACAGGTCGACGCGTTCCAGTCGGCGAAGGGACTGAGCCCCACGGGCAGCGTCAGTCCGGCCACCTGGCCGGTGCTGGTCGTCACCGTGCGCCAGGGAGACGTGAACGACGCCGTGCGCGGCGCGCAGCGGCAGCTCAACAAGCACGGCCACGCGCTGACGGTCGACGGCAACTTCGGTTCGCTCACCCGGCAGTCCGTCGTCTCGTTCCAGTCCCTGCACGGCCTGACCGCCGACGGTGTGGTCGGTCAGAACACCTGGCTCACGCTGACCGGAACGGTCTAGATGAGCGGGTCCGGCCGTCCCGCGGCCCGGCCGAACGGCGCCCGTGCCGTACGGGCGCTCACCGATCCCGCGCTGCCGCTCGCTGTCCTGGGGATCGCGGCGGTCGCCGCCGTCCTCTACTCCCCCATGCTGACCTGGGCGATCACCGGCGGTCTGGCCGGCTACTCGCTCTCCGGCTCCGTTTGAACGCGCAACAGCGCGTTCGCGCTGGCCTCGCCAGGTTGGCGGGCGACGTACAGACAGGCGCTGGTCCTCGGCGTGTTCACCCTGGGCCTGCTGGCCGGCGGTGTGCTCACGGCCGGAGTGCTGTGGCTCCTGTCCGGTCTCTTCACACCGCTTCCGGCCGGGGTGCGGCAAGGGCTGATCGTGGCCGTCGCGCTGCTCGCCGCGCTGCGTGACGCGGGCAAGCTGTCACTCCGGCTGCCGCAGAACGCCCGGCAGATACCGCAGGACGTGCTGCGCCGTCATCTGGCGCGCGGCGCCTTGCAGTTCGGCTTCGAGCTGGGTACGGGCGTGCGCACCTACGTCTCGGCGAGCGCGCCGTACGCGCTGGCGGTCGCGGTGCTGCTGTCCGGTGGCTCCTACGTGCCCGCGCTGGCGGCCGGGCTCGGCTTCGGAGCGGGGCGGGCGCTCACCCCGACCCTGCGCAGGCTGTCGGGGGACGGGGAGCGCTGGGACGACCTGCTCGCGCGGCGGCTGAGCGGCGTGACCGTCCTGTGCTCCGTGCTGATCGCCGCTGCCGCCTGTGCGGTGCTCTCCTAGGGATCTGCCGGGGCGTGCCCGGAAAGGGGCGCCGTCCGCCCACGAGGCGGGGCGGGCCCCGGCGTCCGGTGCGGTGCGTCGCGAGGCGGGCGGCCCCGTACCGGGCGTCCTCGGCCGGCTCCGGCAACGCGTGGGCAGCTCTGTGCGCGCCCTCGGAGGCGAGGTGCCGTGCCGGGGGTCGAGGGCCGCCGGGCGGGACTTTCCGGACATGCTCCAGGGGGTGCAACCGTCCGGTGTCATGACAGGGCACAACGGCCGTGGCCTGCGGGGCAGTTGTGTCGGAGGTCTGGTCCTGTGGCAGATGGTGGCGGTGTGGACACGCAGGGGTCATGGAGGCCAAACTCGCCTCGGCCCGTACGCGGGGACGCGGGAGGGGGCTCGTCACGGAGGTGCGACGGTGAGGCGTTCAGGGCGGCTTGTTCACGATTGTCATGCGCATGCCGGTCATCTCGCACGGCGCGCCGCCCCCACGCGCCGACGCACCGGCCACTCCTGGCCGGCGCCGCCCGATCACGGCGTCTGAACGGCACGTTCGCAAGGCACGCCCTCCCCACACCGCTCCCCCCGCCCCCTCGTCCCCACTTTCGAGTAGGAGTGCTCCGATGTCGTCCCGCACCCCCTGGCGCGCCCGCGCCGGAACGGCCCTGCTGGCGGTGCTCGCCAGTATCGGCGCGTTCGCCGTCCCCGGCTCCGCCGTTGCCGATTCCCCGTCCGAGAGCCTGCGGACCGTCACCTACCAGGGCTACCGCATCGAGGTGCCCGCCGAATGGCAGGTGGTCGATCTGGCCGAGAACCCGCGCGCCTGTCTCCGGTTCGACAGACCCGCCGTCTACCTGGGCGAGCCCGCCGACCAGAACGACTGCCCCGCCGGAGTCGTCGGCCGTACGGCGGGCATCGTTGTGGAGCCCATCACCGCCCGCTCCGCGGGCCAGGCGACCGCGGCGACCGCGCGGACCCAGCGCGGCAGGGCGACCGCCCCGACCGCCGCGTCCAGCAACGACACCATCCAGATCGCGGTCGAGGACGCCGGCGTCCTCGTGACCGCCGCCCACACCCCCGAGACCGAGGGCGTGGTGCGCGAGGTTCTCGCCTCGGCCCACCTCACCGACGACGCCGAGCGCACCGCGCTGCCCCGCGCGGACCAGCGGTCCGAGGCCGCGGCGCCGGCCGCGGCGGGGCCGCAGCCGGGCAGCTACCTGGGCAAGGGCTTCGACGCCTGCGCCGCGCCCTCACAGGCCGCCATGAACGCCTGGCAGTCGAGCTCGCCGTACAGCGCGGTCGGCGTCTACATCAGTGGCTCGTTCCGGGCCTGCTCCCAGCCGAATCTGACGGCGAGCTGGGTGACCGCCCAGACCAACAACGGGTGGCGGCTGTTCCCCATCGACGTCGGCCGCCAGGCGCCGTGCACCAGCTACTCGCTGAAGATCTCCACCGATCCGGCCACGGCCAGATCCCAGGGCGTCACCGCCGCCGCGAGCGCCATCACCGCCGCGTCGAACCTCGGTGTCCCGGCGGGCAGCGCCATCTACAGCGACATCGAGGCGTACACCTCCACGGCCTCCTGCAAGGCGTCGGTGATGTCGTACCTGTCGGGCTGGACCGAGCGGCTGCACACCAGCGGCTATCTGTCGGGGCTCTACTCCAGCGCCGCCTCCGGCATCAGGGACGCCGCCAGCGAGTACGACAACAGCGCCTACACACGGGTCGACCACCTCTTCTACGCGTGGTGGAACGGCGCGGCCGACACCGACACCGGCTCCTACGTGCCGGCCGGCTACTGGTCAAACCACCAGCGGATCCACCAGTACGCGGGTGAGGTCACGGAGTCCTACGGCGGCTACTCGATCAACATCGACCGCGACTACCTGGACGTGGGCAACGGCACCCCGCCCCCGGCCAGTTGCACGGGGGCGAACTACAACTTCACCGGATACAACACCGTCCAGAGCGGGTCGTCCGGAGACCAGGTCAAGGCGGCCCAGTGCCTGCTGAAATCCGCCGGCTTCGACCCGGGCGCCCCGGACGGGATCTTCGGGTCCGCCACCGCCACCGCCGCCCGGAACTTCCAGAGCAGCAAGGGACTGGCGGCGGACGGTGTGGTCGGCGCGAAGACCTGGACCGCTCTGCTGTCCCGCGGCTCCGCCCCGACCGTCCAGAACGGCTCGACGGGAGAGGCCGTCACACGGGTGCAGCGCGCGCTGACCGCCGCGCTCGGGCGGACCGTTGCCATCGACGGCGTCTTCGGCTCGGGCACCGCCCAGGCCGTACGCGACTACCAGTCCTCGCGCGGGCTCGGCGCCGACGGCATCGTCGGGCCGGCCACCTGGAGCGCCCTTCAGTCGGGGAAGTGAGCAGGCTAATGGGCCCGGAGACGGACAGGAAAGTGAGGCAGGAAATCGTGGGACGACTCGCACGCGTCATCACGCTGTTCACGGCGACGGCGGCCCTGCTCCTGGGACTCGGCGTCCCCGCGCACGCTTTCCCGCAGGCCGCGTTCCCGCCGGCGAGCAGCGGCAGCCGGGGCTCCGACGTCGTCGCGCTTCAGCACCTGCTCGCCGCGCACGGCCGGACCGTGGCGGTGGACGGCGTCTTCGGTTCGGGCACACGGAGCGCCGTGGTGGGCTTCCAGCAGTCCAAGGGGCTGGCCGCGGACGGCATCGTCGGACCCGCCACCTGGGGCGCGCTCGCCGTCACCGTACGGCAGGGCGACAACGGGCCGGCGGTGAAGGCCGTCCAGTCGCTGCTGAACGCCAAGAGGGGCTCGGGACTCACGGTCGACGGCGCCTTCGGACCCGCCGGCGAATCCGCCGTCCGTACCTTCCAGTCCCACGCGGGAATCGGCGCGGACGGCGTCGTCGGGCCGACGACCTGGCGGAACCTGCTGTGGCACTACGAGAACATCGGCTTCGGCGGCTCGATGTGCGCGCAGAGCCCCGACGGCAACGCGGGCGCCCACTGGGCGACGGCCGGTGCCGTCGGTCAACTGGAGGCCGCCGCCGCGACGTTCGCCACCACCGGCAACGGCAAGCTGCCGGTCGGTGACGCGGGCTTCGAGCACGGTGGGCCGATCCCCGGCCACGCCAGCCACCAGGTCGGGGCGGACATCGACGTGTGGCCGATCCGCACCGATTCGGCGCAGTGCACCGCGGGGCGTATCACCTGGCAGTCGAGCACCTATGACCGCGCGGCGACCCGCAGGCTCGTGCAGGAGATCCGGGCGAAGGCCCCCGGCCAGGTCCAGCTGATCTTCTTCAACGATCCGCAGCTGATCGCGGAAGGGCTGACCACGAACTACCCGAACCACGACAACCACCTGCACATCCGCTACAGGTAGCGGCCGGGGGGGGGGGGGGGGGGGGGGGGGGGAGGGGGGGGGGGGGGTGGTGGGGGGGGGGGGGGGGAGGGGGGGGTGGGGGGGTGGGTGGGGGCGGCAGACGCAAGCGACGAGTTGGATCGCCATGTGTGCGGGTGGCGGCCGGCGGGG
>NZ_JBVJNN010000030.1:0-90572 GCF_055583685.1 Streptomyces sp. NPDC104581 | reverse complement strand
CCCCCCCCCCCCCCCCCCCCCCCCCCCCCCCCCCCCCCCCCCCCCCCCCCCCCCCCCCCCCCCCCCCCCCCCCCCCCCCCCCCCCCCCCCCCCCGTGACTCAGTCCTGGTAGGGCTTCGCGGCCAGGATCTTCACCGAGGCCGTGTTGCCGTTCGGCAGCTCGTACTCCGCTTCCTCGCCGACCTTCTTGCCGTTCACGCCGACGCCGAGGGGCGACTGCGGCGAGTACGTCTCGATGTCGGAGCTCGCGTATTCACGCGAGGCCATCAGGAACGTCAGGGTGTCGTCCTCGTCGCCGTCGAACGCGATCGTCACGACCATGCCCGGCTCCACGATCCCGTTGTCCGCCGGAGCCTCGCCCACCTTGGCGTTCTGGAGGAGCTGGGTCAGCTGGCGTACCCGCAGCTCCTGCTTGCCCTGCTCCTCCTTCGCCGCGTGGTACCCGCCGTTCTCCTTCAGGTCCCCCTCCTCGCGGGCGGCCTCGATCTTCTGGGCGATCTCGACGCGCGCGGGACCAGACAGGTGTTCCAGCTCGGCCTTGAGCTGGTTGTACGACGCCTGGGTGAGCCAGGTGACGTTCTCGCTGGTCTGGGTCACAGGTGCTCCTCGTAGGTACTGGGAATACAAAGCAACGCCCTACCCAGAAGGATTGTGCCTTCTCGGGTGGGCGAAACCACGAGCCTAACAATTCCGTGACGCGAGAGCAGGACGAAAGGCATCAGAATCGCATCAACGCAGGTCAGCGGGGTGAACCTGGACGAAAGCCGGGGAGGGTCAGACCCCGGTCCGGTGTGCGGGGAGCCGGACCGCGTCTGTCAGCCGCCGTCGGCCGCGCAGCCGACGAGCTCCGCGCTCGTCGCGCTCAGAGTCGTGCGGACAGTGACGATCTCGTCGATCCGGGTCTCCGGGCCGTCGAAGCGGACGTCCTTGCGGCCCACCTCGGAGCCGTCCTCGGCACGCGAGCGCAGGGTGCACACACCGGCCGCGTCCCGGTCCTTGCGCACCTCCAGATGGACCTCGACGGAGGTGTCCGACACCCGCTTGAATTTGATGAGCTCGCCCGAGACACTCTGGCCAGCCACGTAGTCGTAACCGAACCATCCGACGAGCGCGAGCAGGCCGACGCCGAGCACGGAGCCGACGATCTTGAGCTTGCGGTCCGCACGCTCGTCCGACGAGCGGCCGTAACGGTCCTCGGGAAGAACCGGTGTGCGTACCGCGTCCATGATCGTTCCCTCCGGAATTTTCCGTGCCCCGATTCCGTCACTATAGAAGCCGCCCGATGCGACACATCACTGAGGACCGAGTCTTGACTGACCAGCTGCGATTGATGGCCGTGCACGCCCACCCCGACGACGAGTCGAGCAAGGGCGCGGCCACCATGGCCAAGTACGTATCCGAGGGGGTGGACGTGCTGGTCGTGACCTGCACCGGAGGCGAGCGCGGCTCCATCCTCAACCCCAAGCTCCAGGGTGACACCTATATCGAGGAGCACATCCACGAGGTGCGCAAGAAGGAGATGGACGAGGCCCGCGAGATCCTCGGCATCCGGCAGTCCTGGCTCGGCTACGTGGACTCGGGCCTGCCCGAGGGCGACCCGCTGCCGCCGCTCCCCGAGGGCTGCTTCGCGCTGGAGGACGTCGACGAGGCGGCCGGCCGCCTGGTGCGCATGATCCGTGAGCAGAAGCCGCACGTCGTCACGACGTACGACGAGAACGGGGGGTACCCGCACCCCGACCACATCATGACCCACAAGATCTCGATGGTGGCCTTCGAAGGGGCGGCGGACGCGGAGAAGTACCCCGAGGCGGAGTTCGGAGCGGTCTGGCAGCCGCGGAAGCTCTACTTCAACCAGGGCTTCAACCGTCCCCGTACGGTCGCGCTGCACGAGGCGCTGCTGGCGCGCGGGCTGGAATCCCCCTACGGCGACTGGCTGGAGCGGTGGAAGGAGTTCGGGCGCGCGGAGCGGACGCTGACCACGCACGTGCCGTGCGCCGACTTCTACGAGATCCGCGACAAGGCGCTGATCGCGCACGCCACCCAGATCGACCCGGACGGCGGCTGGTTCCGCGTTCCGATGGACATCCAGCGGGAGGTCTGGCCGACCGAGGAGTACGAGCTGGCGAAGTCGCTCGTGGACACCTCCCTCCCCGAGAGCGACCTCTTCGCGGGCATCCGCGACAATGCCTGATATGTATGCGACCCAGGCAGTGACGCAGCTCGTCCCGCTCGCGAAGGAGCTGGACGAGAACAAGGTGACGCCCGGCGTCCTCGGCTTCATCGTCTTCGCCGTGATGGCGTGCGCGGTGTGGCTCTTGATGAAGTCGATGAACCGCCACATGGGCAAGGTCGACTTCAAGGAGACGCCGGCGGACGGCACGGAGCCCACGAAGACACCGGCATCGCGGGTGGGCGACCCGACCACCTAGCCGACCACGCCACGGGCGCGCGCGACCAGCACCGGGCGCCGGGCGGCCCGGGTACGGCCCCCGGTGCGCCGGACGGTCGGCCGGGAGCGTGTCCGGGCGGCCCGGCGCCCGCGGGCGGCGGCGAGGCGGTGACCGGCGCGGCGGGCCGGGGAAGGCGCCGGCGCCCCGCGCGGCCCGCCCGGCCGTGGGCGGGTCAGGCGCCGGCCGGCTGGACCGGGACGCCCATCACCTCGCGGGCGTGGCGGTTCGGGACCATGCCGAGGCGCCACGCCTGCCAGCCGTCCTCCAGCGCGACGCCGCGCTCCAGCATCACCGCGAACGTCTCCGCGCACTCCTCCAGCTTGCCGTCGCGCGTCGCGTGCCGCGCCGCCGTCAGTTCGGCCAGCTCCTGTTCCGCCACCACCGATCCGACCTCGACGCCGCCCGCCGACGCGTAAGGCAGCAGCGTGCAGCGCAGGAAGCGGGCCCAGTCGGCGCCGCGGTGGTCGTCGTACGAGGTGAACAGCGCCGTCGCCTCGTCGCACAGCGCCAGCGCCTGGACCGCCTTGCTGTTGCCCGCGTCCACGATCGCCAGCTCCAGACACGTCCACGCCTCGCCGTGCGCGACACCGATCCGGCGGAAGTCCGCGCGGGCGTCGACCAGCAGCTGCCGGGCGAAGCCGGAATTGCGGAGATTGCCCGTCTGCGCCGCCCGCTGGTCGCGGGTGACCCGGCCCGAGTGGTGCCGGGCGCAGGCCAGCCCGTACACATCCCGCATCCGGGAGAACATCGAGCGCGCCCGCTCCAGCTCGCGTACCGCCTGCGCCGCGTCGCCGCACTCCTCCAGCGCCTGACCCAGGTAGTACAGCGTCCACGCCTCGCCGCGCGCGTCCTCGTTGTCCCGGTGCCTGGCCAGCGCCTGGCGGAACCGGTCCGCCGCCGACTCCGGTTCGTTGTCCACCAGCCGGGCGCGCGCCAGCTGCGTCAGCGCCCACGCCTCGCCGCGGCCGTCCCGCGTCCGGCCGTAGAGATCCAGCGCCTGCCCCAGCTCCGCCTCGGCGCGCGGGACATCGCCCAGCCGCAGACACACCTGTCCGAGCTGGAAGTGCGTCCACGCCTCACCGTGCAGCGACTCGCCCTCGCGGTGCAGGACGAGCGCCGTCGACAGCAGCGCGACCGCCTCGCCGAGATTCGCCCGGTCGCGCTCCACCGCCGCCAGCGCGTGCAGCGTCCACGCGCGGTCGGCCCCCAGTTCCGCCGGGGCCTGGAGGTCGAGCGCCTCGCGCAGCTTCGCCGACGCCTCGGTCAGATTGCCCTGGTGGTGCAGCGTGATGCCGAGCGAACAGAGCGCGCGGGCCACGCCCGCGTCGTGGTGCGCCTCCCGGTAGAGGTCGACCACCGACGTCAGGGTCGTGCGGGCCTTGTCCAGCTCGCCGAGCTGCCGGGCCGCGATACCCGTACGCCACTGCACGGAACGGGCCAGCAGCCCCTGGTCGACGGCCTGCGTCAACTCACTGATCTCACCGAGCCGGTAGAGGTCCCCGCGCAGCAGGCAGTAGTCGCAGAGCGCGCCCAGCAGAGCCAGTACGGCCGCCTGGTCGACCCCCTCCGCGTGCCGCAGCGCCGCGGTGATGAAGCTCGACTCGTCGTCCAGCCAGCGCAGCGCCGCGTCGAGCGAGGAGAAGCCGTGGCCGCCGAACTGGTCGGCGCGCGTGGACGTCTTGCCGTCGACCAGCCGGATCACCGAGTCGGCCAGCTCCGAGTAGTTCTTGATGAGCCGCTCCTGCGCGGCCGTGCGGTCCGCGGCCTCCTCCTCGTCCAACAGCCGGGCGAGCGCGAAGTTGCGCACGACGTCGTGGAGCCGGTAGCGGCTGGCCCGTACGTGGTCGATCAGGCCCGCGCGGGACAGCACCGTCAGCAGCCGCTCGGCCTCCTCCTCGTCGGTGGCCAGCAGCGCGGCGGCGGCAGCGGCGCCGAGCGAGGCCCGTCCCGCCAGCGCGAGCCGCCGCAGCAGCCTGCGCGCCTGGTCGCTCTGGTCGGTGTAGCGCAGCCACAGCGCCCGCTCGGCCGGGTCGACCGGGCCGTACGCCTCCAGGTCCGTGGCCAGCTGGTGCGACGTACGCGAACCGAGCGACGAGCCCGCGACACGCAGGGCCAGCGGCAGACCGCCGCACAACTCGCCGATCCTGTCGACGGCCTGGGCGTCGTACGGCCCGCCCACCGGCTCCTCACCCACGGCGCGCAGCAACTCCTCGCAGCCCGCGCCGTCCAGCGCCTCCACCGGCAGCTGGTGCACCCACGCCGGGGTGTCCGCCGCCAGCTCGACGGGCTGACGGGACGTCACCAGCACCAGGCTGTCCGAGCGTTCGGGTACCAGTGTGCGGATCTGCTCCGCGTCGGAGGCGTCGTCGAGCACGATCGTCACCGGCAGACCCGTCAGATGCTGGTGGTACAGCTCGCTCAGCCGCCGTACCTGCTGCTCGGGCGACGACCGCTCACGGAACAGCAGTTGCTCGCGCGGCGCGCCGAGCCGGTTCAGCAGATGGAGCAGCGCGTCCCGCGTCGACAGCGGCGCCTCGCCCGCGTCGCCGCCCCGCAGGTCGACCACGCACGCCCCGCGGAACTGGTCCCGCAGCTGGTGCGTCGCCCTTACGGCGAGTGTGGTCCGGCCGGACCCCGGCGCACCGTGCAGCACGACGACCGTCGGCTTCGTCTCCGTCGACGCGCGAGCCGCGTGCACCCAGCGCGCGATCTGCCCGATCGCCTCGCGCCGCCCCGCGAACGGGCCGTCGGACTGCGGGAGATGACCGAACGACTGCGCGAGCACACTGCGCCTGCGGGCGGCGGCGCTGCGGTCGGTGCCGCGCAACTGCGGCACGACCGTCGGCTTCTTCGTCGTACGCCGCGTCGCCTGCGTCAGCACCCGCTGCTGGTCCAGATACGGGCGGATACCCCGTACCTCCAGGGCCGTCAGCCACTGGAGCCTCAACTGCTCGACGTCGCCCGGCTGTCCGGCCGCGCCGCCCCGGCCCCCGCGGCCCGCCGGGCGGCCTCCGGAGGCCACCTTCGCCACGGCGGTCGCCCCGCCGACGACCCCGACGATCACGCCCGTGCCGACGGCCGTCTCCGCGCCCGTACCCAGGGCGACGTCCGCGACGACCGCCGACGCGGCGGCGACGGCCGCCACCAGGGCGGGAGTTCCGAGTGCGCCCCTGCCCAACCGCTCCGACATCGGCCGCCGCGCGGCCTCCGCCTCGTCCGACGCCGCCACGTACGACGCGTACTCGTCGGCGGCGGACTCCGCGATGGCCTCCAGCGCGCCCCGCCCGCGCGCCAGTAGGACATTGCCGTCGATCCGTCCGCCGGAGCGCCGCACCTCTTCCTCGACGGCGCGTACCAACAGCCTCTCCGCCTCGCTCCGATGGCTGTCCCGCATATGCATCCCCCTCCGAGAGCATCCGGTGCACTGAGCTGCCCCGGGCCCGTCCTGCGACCCGGCCCCGCGTCAGTGTCCTGCGCGGGGCGCGCGAGCGCGAGGCGGCCGGCCGGGACCGCGGCGGCCGATGTCGCCGGTCCCAGCCGGGTGCCTGCGCGCGTATCCGGTGCGTACGTGTGCCCGTACGTCGGCGTACGGGTGCCTGTACGTCCTGCCCGCGCGGCGCCCGTGTTACGCCCGCGGCGGAAAGAGCCCGGTCGCGGGCGCCGGCGCGTGGCCCGGGGGAGGCGCCCCGGCCTACGCTCGGGACGGCGGGTGTCGTGCCGGTCCACAGCTGACGGAGGAATCCATGGGTGAAGGCGTCCTGCGTGCCGTTCCCGGTCCCGGCCGTGACGAGGGGCCCGGGGAACCGCTGATGCGGGATCTCGTGGGGGCCGCGCTGCGCCGGGCCCGGCTGCGGCAGGGCCGCACGCTGAAGGACGTCGCCGACCGGGCGCAGGTGTCGCTGCCGTATCTCTCGGAGATCGAGCGCGGGCGCAAGGAGCCGTCGTCCGAGGTGCTGGCGGCGGTCTGCCGCGCACTCGGTCTGCCTCTGGTCGATCTGGTGGGCGCGCTGCACTCCGACCTGTCGACGCCGTGGACGACCGCGCACCGGTCGACGGCGCGCTCCGCCCGGAACGGCGGGACCGAGGCGCTGCTGCTCGCGGCGTGAGCCGCCCCGTCCGTCCGTCCGCTCGTCCGTCCGTCCGGCGGGGGCGGGCCGCTGATCCGCGGTCCGCCCCCGCCGTCCGCACTTGGGCACCCCGCCCTACCGCCCGCGTTCCGCCAGTTCGCGGGTGGTGATCACACCGTCCACCAGCCCGTACGCCTTGGCCTGCGCCGCCGTGAAGTACTTGTCCCGGTCGGTGTCCTCCCGCAGCCGCTCGACGCTCTGACCCGTGTGGTGCGACAGGATGTCCTCGATCTCCGCCCTCGTGCGCAGCACCTCCGCCGCCTGGATCTCCAGGTCCGCCGCCTCGCCCTGGCCCTGTGTGGACGGCTGGTGCAGCAGCACCCGTGAGTGCTGGAGCGCCGTCCGTTTGCCGGGCGCCCCCGCCGCGAGGAGTACGGCGGCGCCGGAGCCCGCCTGGCCGAGACAGACGGTCGCGACGTCCGCCCGGACGAACTGCATCGTGTCGTAGATCGCGGTCAGCCCGGTGGCCGAGCCGCCGGGGGAGTTGATGTAGAGGTGGATGTCCAGGTCGCTGCTCTCGTGGTCGAGATGGAGCATCTGCGCCATGATCACGTTCGCGACGCCGTCGTCGATCGAGGTGCCGAGGAAGACGATCCGCTCGGAGAGCAGCCGGCTGAAGACGTCGTAGGAGCGCTCGCCGTTCGGTGTCCGCTCGACGACCACGGGGACGGTGTACTGCCCGCTCATGCCGTCGCCCCCTTGAGGCCGGTGGTGCCGGTGGTGCCGGTGGCGGCGCCCGTCGTCCCGGTCGTGCCCGCGTGCTCGAAGCCGAAGCCGCTCGCCGCGTCACCGCCCAGCTCCGCCACACTCCGTACGACACGGTCGACGAAGCCGTACTCCCTCGCCTGCTCCGCCGTGAACCACCGGTCCCGGCGCTGATCGGCCGTGATCGTCTCCAGGCTCTGGCCGCAGTGCTCCGCGATGAGCTTCTGCATCGTGAGCTTGGTGTACGCGAGATTCTCCGCCTGGACGGCGATGTCGGCCGCCGTCCCACCGAGTCCGCCGGACGGCTGGTGCATCATGATCCGAGCGTTCGGCAGGGCGTAGCGCTTGCCGGGTGTCCCCGAGCAGAGCAGGAACTGCCCCATGCTGGCCGCGAAGCCCATCGCCAGGGTGGCGACGTCGTTGGGGATGAACCGCATGGTGTCGTAGATGGCCATCCCCGCGTGGACGGAGCCACCGGGGCTGTTCACGAACAGGACGATGTCCCGCTTGGGGTCCTCCTGCGACAGCAGCAGGAGCTGGGCGCAGATCCGGTTGGCGATCGCGTCGTCCACCTGTTCGCCGAGCACCACGATCCTGCCGTGCTGAAGGCGGCCGGCGATCTGGTCGTCGAACGGCACCGGGGCGGTCTCCGCCGCGAGCCGTGGAACGGTCGAGAGCATGTCTTCCTCCGTGACCCGGCCCCCGACGGCGGGTGCTCACCCGCCTCGGCCGGTCCACTCCACCCTGCGGACGCGGCTCCGGCGCGGGCGAGGGATTCTGCCGTCCGGAGATCTCCTCTCGGCAGAGCGGCGCGCCGGATTGAAGGCCGACCGGCAACTTGCTGCACCGTCTTACGCATCGCGCGTAGATGTGCAATCTTGTTGTGCATGACCGACGGCGCCACCTGCGTGAGGCTCAACTGACGCCCTGTCAGGGCTAGTTGGGGATTCGTGGGCAATCGTCGCGGTCGGGCATGCTACGCGCGTAGTCGAACCTCCCGTCCCCCACCGAAGAGGAAAAGACAGTGAAGAAGCTCGTCAGAAGCGCCGCGATCGGCGTCTCCGCTCTCGCTCTCGCGTTCTTCTCGTTCCCCGCCGCCGCGCAGGCAGCCCCCACCGACACCAAGGCCCCCGCCGGCGCGCTGGCCAAGCTCAGCCACGCCACCGCCGCCGCCCAGCTCAGCAACGCCGGCATCGGCATCCGCTCCAGCGGTGGCTGTTCGGACCGCAACAACCCGACCTGTACGTCTCTCGACCAGGTCAACTCCGCCACCATCCAGGGCGCGATCACCCTCAAGGGCGCCACCGGCTGCGCCATGACCGTCACCGGCGGCACCGAGACGGGCCACGCGTCGGGCACCTACAGCCACTGGAACGGCTACAAGCTCGACTTCGCCATGTCGAGCTGCCTGACCAACTACATCACCGGCACGTTCACGTCCATCGGCGGCAGCAAGTGGCGGTCGGGCTCCGGGAACATCTACTACAACGAGTCCAACCACTGGGACGTGACCTACTACAACTGCGGCGGCTGCTGACCGGCTCCGCCTCCGACCCGCGCAGAACAGGGAGGGTGCTCCCTCGCACACGGGGGCGAGGGAGCACCCTCCCGCGGCTTCCTCCCGACCGATGATTTTTCCGCGCCGTGCCGGTCTGTACGTCGGACACCGACTCACGGGAGGCTGACGCCCATGCGGAAACTGACCTTTGCCATGAATTCGAGCCTGGACGGCTACGTCGCGGCGCCCGGCGACGACCTCGGCTGGAGCGAGCCGAGCGACGAGGTGTTCCAGTGGTGGTCCGACCGGGTGGGCGCGACGGATCTGGCCCTGTACGGGCGCAGGCTGTGGGAGGAGATGAGCTCCCACTGGCCGACCGCCGACAAGCAGCCGGACGCCACACCGGCCGTGATCGAGTACGCCGACCGCTGGCGGTCCATGCCGAAGGTGGTCTTCTCCTCCAAGCCCAGAGAGGTCGACTGGAACGCCCGTCTGGTCACCGGTGACGCGGTCACCGAGATCACCCGGCTCAAGGCCGGCGACGGCGGGCCCATGGACATCGCCGGAGCGACCCTCGCCGCGGCGGCCATGCGGGCCGGGCTGATCGACGAGTACGTGCTCCTCACCTACCCGGTCCTGGTGGGCGGCGGCAAGCCCTTCTTCACCGCCCTGGACAGCTGGGTGAATCTGCGCCTGGTGGAGACCCGGACGTTCGCCGGCGGCGTGCTCCTGACCAGGTGGGAGACCAGGCGCTGAGCGCTCGACGCCCGGCCTCGCGCGGCCTTCGGGACCCCGCCCTGGCGGCGTGCCGGAGACGGCGCCACGCCCTGTGAGAGGCTGGACCGCATGAACCGGTTGGCTGGTGTGACCTCGCCGTATCTGCTTCAGCACGCGGACAATCCGGTCGACTGGTGGCCCTGGACGCCGGAGGCTTTCGAGGAGGCACGGCGGCGCGATGTGCCCGTGCTGCTGTCCGTCGGGTACTCCGCCTGCCACTGGTGCCATGTGATGGCGCACGAGTCCTTCGAGAACGAGGCCACGGCGGCGTACCTCAACGAGCACTTCGTGTCGGTGAAGGTCGACCGGGAGGAACGGCCCGACGTCGACGCCGTCTACATGGAGGCGGTGCAGGCGGCGACCGGGCAGGGCGGGTGGCCGATGACCGTCTTCCTCAACGCGGAGGGCGAGCCGTTCTACTTCGGTACGTACTTCCCGCCCGCGCCCCGGCACGGCATGCCGTCCTTCCGGCAGGTCCTCGAAGGCGTCAACTCCGCCTGGACCGAACGGCGTGCGGAGGTCGGCGAGGTCGCCGCCCGGATCGTCGGGGAGCTCGCGGGGCGCTCCCTCGCACACGGGGGCGAGGGCGTGCCCGGCGAGGAGGACCTGGCGCGTGCGCTGCTCGCGCTGACGCGGGACTACGACGAGAAGCACGGCGGCTTCGGCGGCGCGCCCAAGTTCCCGGCGAGCATGGTGGTGGAGTTCCTGCTCCGCCACCACGCCCGTACCGGCTCCGAGGGCGCGCTCCAGATGGCGTCCGACACCTGCGAGGCGATGGCGCGCGGCGGAATCTACGACCAGCTCGGCGGTGGATTCGCCCGTTACTCGGTCGACCGGGAGTGGGTGGTCCCGCACTTCGAGAAGATGCTCTACGACAACGCCCTGCTCTGCCGCACCTACGCACGGCTGTGGCGGGCCACCGGGTCCGATCTGGCGCGGCGGGTCGCGCTGGAGACCGCCGACTTCATGGTGCGTGAACTGCGCACGGCCGAGGGCGGGTTCGCCTCCGCGCTGGATGCCGACAGTGAGGAGGTGTCGAGCGAAGCTCGTCCGCAGAAGGGCGGTGGTGGGCGACGGGAGGGCGGGACGGGCAGGCACGTCGAGGGCGCGTACTACGTCTGGACACCCGCGCAGCTCAGGGACGTGCTCGGTGAGGCGGACGCGGAGTTCGCCGCGCGGTACTACGGCGTGACCGGGGAGGGCACCTTCGAGGAGGGCGCCTCCGTCCTCCAACTCCCGCAGGGCGAAGGGGTCGTGGACGCGGCGAGGGTCGAGTCCGTACGCCGGCGGCTCCTCGCCGACCGCGACACCCGGCCCCGCCCGGAGCGGGACGACAAGGTCGTCGCCGCCTGGAACGGACTCGCGATCGCCGCGCTCGCCGAGACCGGCGCGTACTTCGGACGGCCGGATCTGGTCGAACGGGCGACCGAGGCTGCGGACTTGCTCGTGCGGGTGCACATGGACGAGACGACGCGGCTCGCCCGTACCTCCCGGGACGGCCGCGTCGGCGCCAACGCCGGTGTGCTGGAGGACTACGGCGATGTCGCCGAGGGCTTCCTCGCACTCGCCGGGGTGACCGGCGAAGGGGTCTGGCTGGACTTCGCGGGATTCCTCCTCGACACCGTCATCGAGCGGTTCACCGGTGAGGGCGGCGCCCTGTACGACACGGCGCACGACGCCGAGCCGCTGATCCGCAGGCCCCAGGACCCGACGGACAACGCCACCCCGTCCGGCTGGACCTCGGCCGCCGGAGCCCTGCTCTCGTACGCCGCCCACACCGGCTCGGAGGCCCACCGCACCGCCGCCGAGGGGGCACTCGGCGTGGTGAAGGCGCTCGGACCGCGCGCCCCGCGCTTCATCGGCTGGGGTCTCGCCGTCGCCGAGGCGCTGCTCGACGGGCCGCGCGAGATCGCCGTGGTGGGTCCGCGCGGTGACGCCGCGACGGCCGGGCTGCACCGTACGGCGCTGCTCGGGACGGCCCCCGGTGCCGTCGTCGCGGTCGGCGAGCCGTCGGGCCTGGAGGCGTCCGGCGAACCGGAGTTCCCGCTGCTGGCGGACCGGCCGCTGGTCGGCGGACGCGCCGCCGCCTATGTCTGCCGGGGCTTCGTCTGCTCGGTCCCGACCACCGAAGTGGACGCGCTGGCCGAGCAGTTGACCGTACGCGTGTAGCAACGCCCGCGCCCCATGCACAGTTCGGGCCGGTTGTGAAGCATGCAAAATCGGACGTAATCACAGAGTTCATCGAATTGGCCCCTCTGTCGTCACACTTCCCCCCTATCTTCATCACGAAGGGCACGCAGTAAGTGCGCATGGGGGGCATGCGTACAGGGTGATTCCGGGGGGACCGGCGGCCAAGGGGGGCCTTGCCGCGGTTCACCCTTGGCCGAGGGGGGCCATGTGGTCACGTCCGTATTCGTCGCTGCCGTCTCGCTGGCGCTGTTCTGGATGGCGGCGTTCACGCTCTGGTGGCAGATGCACGCCTGGCGTACGCCGGAGACGCTGGCGGCGACACGATTCGACCGGCCGGACGGGGGACCGGCGCGCTCGTTCTCGCTGCTCCTGCCCGCCCGTCACGAACAGGCGGTCCTTGAGCACACCATCGAGCGGCTGCTGGAATCCAGCCACTCCAGCTTCGAGATCATCGTCATCGTCGGGCACGACGACCCCGAGACCGCGCAGGTCGCGGAGCGGGCCGCCGCACGCGATCCCGCCCGGGTCCGGGTCGTCGTGGACACCCATCCCGCGAAGAACAAACCCAGGGCGCTGAACACGGCGCTGCCCCACTGCACCGGCGAGGTGGTCGGGGTCTTCGACGCCGAGGACCAGGTCCATCCGGAGCTGCTCACCCATGTCGACCACGCCTTCCGCACCACCGGAGCCGATGTCGTCCAGGGCGGCGTCCAGCTGATCAACTTCCACTCCAGCTGGTACAGCCTGCGCAACTGCCTGGAGTACTTCTTCTGGTTCCGCAGCAGGCTGCACCTGCACGCGCAGAAGGGCTTCATCCCGCTGGGCGGCAACACCGTCTTCGTCCGCACCGACGTGCTGCGCGCCGCGGGCGGCTGGGACCCCGACTGCCTCGCCGAGGACTGCGACCTGGGCGTACGGCTCTCCAGCACCGGCAAGAAGGTCGTCGTCGCCTACGACTCCGACATGGTCACCCGTGAGGAGACACCCGACTCGCTGGTCTCGCTGCTCAAACAGCGCACCCGCTGGAACCAGGGCTTCCTCCAGGTCTACCGGAAGAACGACTGGCGCCAACTGCCCACGCCCGGTCAGCGGTTGCTCGCCCGCTACACCCTGATGACACCGTTCTTCCAGGCGGTCACCGGCGTCGTCATCCCGCTCAACGTGGCCATCGCGCTCTTCCTCGACGTCCCTGTCGGGATCGCCTTCGTCACCTTCCTGCCGGCCGTCACCGCGCTCGTGACGTTCGTGTTCGAGCTCGTGGGGCTCCACGACTTCGGCAAGCAGTACGGACTCAGGGTCCGTCTCACGCACTATCTCAAGCTCGTCGCCGGCGGTCCCTTCTACCAGGTGCTCCTGGCCGGCGCCGCCGTCCGCGCCGTGTGGCGCGAGCAGCGCGGCCGCCGCGACTGGGAGCTGACCAGCCATGTCGGCGCGCATCTCACCCGAGAGGACATCCACGCGTGACCTCGACCCTCCCCGCGGAGGCGACGGAGACGGCCACCGGCCGGACCACCCGAACCGCCCCCGCGACGATCCCCCCTGCCCCGGGCAGGACGACCGACCCCGGCACGGAGCCCGCACCGGGCCCGGCCGGTGCGGACGACGGACGACACCCCGGCCGCCGGCCGCGCGGCCGGCGACGCCACGATCAGCGGCACGGCGGCCAACGACGCCAGGACAAGCGGCGGTTACTCGTACGGCCCGTCGTCCGCTTCCGCACCTCGCGCGCCGATCTGTTCCTCTGCGCCGCCCTGCTCCTGGTGATCATGGCCGTCCAGGGCTGGAACATCCAGCACTACCCGACCCTCAGCGACGACGAGGGCACCTATCTCGCCCAGGCGTGGGCCGTCCAGCAGGGCGACGGACTCGCCCACTACACCTACTGGTACGACCACCCGCCGCTCGGCTGGATCCAGATAGCCGCGCTCACCTGGCTGCCCTCGCTCATCGCGCCCGAGTCGATGACCGTCGGCGCCATGCGCTTCGCGATGCTGCTGGTCAGCGCGGCGAGCGCGGTCCTGCTCTACGTACTCGCCCGGCGCCTGTGGCTGCCGCGCTGGGCCGCCGCACTCGCGATGGGGCTGTTCGGGCTCTCCCCGCTCTCGGTCGTGCTGCAACGGGAGATCTTCCTCGACAACATCGCCGTCATGTGGATGCTGCTCGCCTTCTGTCTGGCGGCGTCGCCCGACCGGCACCTGTGGCACCACTTCGCCGCCGGCATCGCCGCCGCCGTCGGGGTGCTCACCAAGGAGACGATGCTCATCGTGCTGCCGGCCGTACTGGTGACGATGTGGCGCAACGGCCACCCCGACACCCGTAAGTTCGCGGTCACCGGAGCCATCACCGCCTGTGCGCTCATCGGCCTCTCCTACCCCCTCTTCGCCCTGCTCAAGGGCGAGTTGCTGCCCGGCGACGGCCATGTGTCGCTGTGGGACGGCGTCGTGTACCAGATGAGCAGGCCCGGCTCCGGCTTCGTCCTCGACGCCGGCTCCGGCTCGCACGGCGTCCTGCGGTCATGGCTCTACTACGACCGGATCCTGCTGCTCGGCGGGACGGCCGCCGCGCTCCTGCTGCTCCTCACCGTCCGCTGGTCCGTCACCGCGCGGGCACTGGCCGGGCCCGCCCTGGCCGTCGCGATACTCACCGCCGTCGCGATGCGCCCCTCCGGCTACCTCCCGGCGATGTACGTCATCCAGGGGCTGCCGTTCCTCGCCCTGGTGCTGGCGGGCGGCGCGGCCGGCGTCTGGCACGCGCTGCTGCGGGGAGGACGCCGGCCGGACGAGCCGCGGGGACTGACCGCCGTACGGTGGACGGCCGCCCTCGCGCTCGTCGCCGCCTCCCTCGCGTACGTCGCGCCCCGCTGGTACGAAGGCAACCGCACCGCCCTGACCACCGACGCCAACGCCCCCTACCGGGCCGCCGCCTCCTGGATGGCGACCGAGGTCCCCGACCCGGCCGGCACCCGCGTCCTCGTGGACGACGCGATGTGGCTGGACCTGGTGCACGCCGGATACCGGCCGGGGCTCGGCGCCATCTGGTTCTACAAGGCCGATCTGGACCCCGCCGTGGCCAGGACGATGCCCGGCGGCTGGCGCGACATCGACTACGTCGTGGCGTCACCGACCGTCCGGCGCGACGCCCGTGACCTGCCACGCGTGCGCGACGCGCTCGACCACTCCGAAGCGGTGGCGGTCTTCGGGGACGGCGAGGACCGGATCGAGATCCGCCGGACCACGGACGCCGCGGGAGGCGAACGATGAGCACCCTTCCTGTCCCGCCCCGGGGGACCGGCGAACTCGGCGACGTGGAGCTGGAGTCGACGGCGGTGGCCGAGCCCGGCGCCGTCACCGTCATCATCCCCACGTTCAACGAGGCCGCGAACGTAGGGGAGTTGCTGCGCCGGCTGACGGAGTCCGTACCGTCCAGACTGCCGTGCGAGGTCCTGTTCGTGGACGACTCCACCGACGGCACCCCGGAGGCGATCGAGGAGGCCGCGCAGGACTGCCCGTTCCCCGTCGCCGTCATCCACCGGGACGAACCCGTCGGCGGCCTCGGCGGCGCGGTCGTCGAAGGGCTGCGCACCGCCTGCTCCGAATGGATCGTCGTCATGGACGCCGACCTCCAGCACCCGCCGTCCCTGGTCCCGGAGCTGGTCGCCACCGGAGAGCGGGCCGGCGCCGATCTCGTGGTCGCCAGCCGGTACGTCGAAGGCGGCAGCAGGGCCGGACTCGCCGGGGGCTACCGCGTCGCCGTCTCGCGCGGCGCCACATGGCTGACCAAGGGCCTGTTCCCGCGCCGGCTGCGCGGCATCAGCGACCCGATGAGCGGCTTCTTCGCGATCCGCCGCAGCGCCGTCACCGCGGACGCGCTGCGCCCGCTGGGCTACAAGATCCTGCTCGAACTGGCCGTACGCTGCCGGCCGCGGCCGGTCGCGGAGGTGCCGTTCGTCTTCCGCGACCGGTTCGCGGGCGAGTCCAAGTCGACGGCCAGGGAGGGGATGCGGTTCCTGCGGCATCTCGTCGAACTGCGCACCGCGTCGCCCCTCGCCCGGATGGTGGCCTTCGGGCTGATCGGACTGACCGGCTTCGTACCGAACCTCCTCGCGCTGTACGGGCTGACGGGCGCCGGCATGCACTATCTGCCGGCCGAGATCGTCGCCAACCAGTTCGGGGTGGTGTGGAACTTCGTCCTCATCGAGCTGCTGCTGTTCCGCGGCCGGCGGGCGCACCGGCACCGGGCGGACCGGGTGGGGCGCTTCGCGCTGCTCGCCAACGCCGATCTGCTCCTGCGGATCCCCCTGATCGCCCTGCTCGTGGGGGAGTCCGGGATGGCCGTCATGCCCGCCACCGTGCTGGCGCTGTTCGCGACGTTCGTGCTGCGGTTCGCGGGGACCGAGGCGCTGGTGTACCTGCCGAGACGCGGAGGGGGCCGGTCGCGCGACCGCGCCGCCCGCGCCGTCCCCGCCACCCGCACCGGAAGGAGCGGCCGATGACCCCGTTCCGCAGACCGCCCGCCCGGCGCAGCCGCCGTACCGCGCTGCTCGCCGTCACCGCGATGACCGCCGGGCTGCTGCTCAGTGTCCAGCAGCCCGCCACCGCCGGTAACAACCTCGTCAAGAACCCCGGCTTCGAGACCCCCGGCACCGGGGGCGGCGCCGCGATGCCGGAATGCTGGTCGCGGTCCGGCTGGGGCGACAACGACTTCACCTTCGCGACCGTCGCCGACGCGCACAGCGGCACCGGCGCGCTCCGGGTCGAGCTGACCCGGCGGCTCGACGGCGACCGCAAGGCGCTGGTCACGGAGTCGGCGGCGTGCGCGCCGGCCGTGGAGGAGGACAAGCAGTACGACCTCTCCCTCTGGTACAAGTCGACGACGCCGGACACGGCGATCACGCTGTTCCGGCACGACACCACGGCCGGCTGGCAGTACTGGACCGACCTCAAGACCCTTGACCTCAGCGCCGGTTACCAGCGCGCGGAGGTCCGTACCCCCGTCGTACCGCCCGGCACCGACCGGATCAGCTGGGGCGTCTCCGTCTTCGGCACCGGCAGCGTCACCACGGACGACTACGGCATGGAGGAGGTCACCGTCCCCGCGCCCGATCCCGGCTGCACGGGGACGGCGGCCGACTGCGCCGACGGCCGCTGGGAGGTGCTGGAGACCGAGAACCCGGTGCGCTCCATGCACTCGGTGGTCCTCAACAACGGCAAGGTGCTGCTGATCGCCGGTTCCGGCAACGACCCGGAGGCGTTCGAGGCCGGGACCTTCACCTCGGCGGTGTACGACCCCGAGGACGGCACGTACCGGACCGTCCCCACGCCCGACGACATGTTCTGCTCCGGACACGTTCAACTGTCCGACGGCCGCGTGCTGGTGATGAGCGGCAACAAGGGCTACCCCTCGGCGGACGGCACCGTCGGCTACCAGGGCTACAAGGACTCGTACGTCTTCGACCCGGCCACCGAGACCTACAGCAGGACCGACGACATGAACGACGGGCACTGGTACCCGTCCGCCACGATCATGGGCAACGGCGACGTGCTGTCCTTCGGCGGGCTGCGCGAGGACTCGACCGGCTCGGTGACGGCCGAGCGGTGGTCGGCGGCCGAGGAGGAGTGGCTGCCGCTCGGAGAGGTCAACCAGACCTGGTCGTACTGGGGTCTTTACCCGGCGATGGTGCTGATGCAGGACGGCCGGCTGTTCTACACCGGCAGCCACACCTTCGGCAACGGCACACCCGGCACCGGCTCCTCGATCTACGACTACGACGCCAACACCGTCACGGACGTGCCCGGCCTGCGGAACAAGGACGAGCGCGACCAGTCGGCGAGCGTGCTGCTGCCGCCCGCCCAGGACCAGAAGGTGCTGACCATCGGCGGCGGGAACATCGACTCCAACCCGGAGGCGAACCGGCTCACCGACATCATCGACCTCAAGGAACCGGACCCCCGGTACCGGGCCGGGCCGCCGCTGCCGCAGGGCACCGTCGACCTCGGCGGCCCCGGCGGGCCCCAGCCGCAGACCGGCGCGCAGGGCAAGATGTACGGCTCCGCGGTGCTGCTCCCCGACGGCACGGTGCTGGAGACGGGGGGCGGGCTGCACAACCGGGCCAACCCGGTCTTCTCGACCTCGGTGTTCGACCCGGTGACGGAGACGTACGACGTGGTGGCCACCGATCCGGAGCCGCGCGGTTACCACTCCTCGGCGTTCCTGCTCCCCGACGGCCGGGTGATGACGACCGGCGACAACCCGGGCAACGGCTCCTGGAACCACCGGGTGTCGCTGTACACACCGCCGTACCTGTTCAAGGGGCCGCGGCCGGAGATCACGTCGCTCATCGACCCGGAGTGGAACTACGGCGACACGCAGCGGATCACCGTCGACCGGCCCGTCGTGAGGGCCGAGTTGATCAGGCCGGCGGCGGTGACGCACTCGTCCGATCCCAACCAGCGCTTCGTGGACCTGCCGTTGACGGTCGACGGGAACACCATCGACCTGAATGTGACGGGCAATCCGAATCTGGCGCCGCCGGGGTGGTACATGCTCTTCGCCGTCGACGCCAACGGGGTCCCGTCGGTGGCCGAGTGGGTCAAGCTGGGCGGCCCGGCCGCCCTGGCGGAGAAGTCCGGGCACGGCGGGCACCACGACTTCGCCGGCGACTTGGCGAAGCAGGCCAAGAAGCCCCTGAAGAAGCGGAGTTCGGTGCCGGTGAGCCCGCGGATCTCGGGCTGTGACCGGCACTACGGCTCGGCGGACGTGTGTGTGCCCACGGTCTTCCCGGAGACGGTGCGGGCGACGAAGGGCACGTCGCTGACCCGGGCACGCTGCGAGTGGCTCGCGTCGAACGGCTACGGCGCGCTGAAGGTCAACGGCGAGGACGATCCGCTGCGGCTGGACCCGGACGGGGACGGGAGGGCGTGCGCGAGTCCGAACTCGACGGCGGGACGGGCGGACTGAACCCGTCCGCCGGGGGAGGGCGGCGCACGCGGCCCGTCCACTCCACTCCCTGTCCGCTCGCCATGTCAGGAGTGCTGGTACGCCACCAGTGAGATCCCGACGTAGTGCGTGACGAACGCGGCGAGCGTCAGGGAGTGGAACACCTCGTGGAACCCGAACCACCGCGGTGACGGGTTCGGCCGCTTCAGCCCGTAGATCACGCCGCCCGCGCTGTAGAGCAGCCCGCCGACGACGATCAGGACGAGGACGGCGATGCCCCCCGTACGCATGAAGTCCGGCAGGAAGAAGACCGCGGCCCACCCCATCGCGATGTAGCAGGGGGTGTAGAGCCAGCGCGGGGCGCCGACCCAGAAGACCCGGAACGCTATGCCCGCCACCGCCGCGCCCCAGACCGCCCAGAGCAGCGTCCGGCCGGTGGAGTCCGGCAGCAGCAGCATCGTCAGCGGGGTGTAGGTGCCCGCGATGATCAGGAAGATGTTGGCGTGGTCGAGCCGGCGCAGTACGGCTTCGCCCCGGGGGCCCCAAGTGCCCCGGTGGTACACGCCGCTGACGCCGAAGAGCAGACAGGCCGTGGCGGCGTAGATCGCGCAGGCCACCCGCGCCTCGGTGGAGTCCGACAGGGCGATCAGCACGATTCCCGCTATCACCACCGCCGGGAACATCCCCATGTGCAACCAGCCGCGCATCACCGGCTTCACCGGGGCCGGCAGCTGGATCTCGGTCGGTCCCCCTTCGGGTGGCCGGGGGTTCGCGAGCGGGTCGGACGCGGCAGAAGTCATGTGCTCATGCTACCTACGGGACCGTAGGTTCCGGGTGGTCCTGTGGCGGGCCCGACATCCGCGGGCCGGGGAGCGGCGGAGTGGCGATGCTCACGTGTGCGGCCCCCTGGACAGATGGGCGCGGGCGTCGGATGATCAAATGAGTGCGGTCGGCACCGGATGAGCGGTAACGAAGCGTCCGGGTCGCAGCCCCCACGGGGCAGACACCTACAAACCCTCATCAAGGAGTAACCGTGGCGCGCGACGCAGGGATTTCCAACGGAGACCCCCTCAATCCCGTGGCTCCCACCGCCCCGACCGGCCACCAGGAGCTGATCTCCTGGGTCGACGAGATCGCGGCTCTGACCCAGCCCGACCGGGTGGTCTGGTGCGACGGCTCGGAGGTCGAGTACGAGCGCCTGTGCGGGGAGCTCGTGGCCAAGGGCACGTTCACGAAGCTCGACCCGATCAAGCGCCCCAACTCGTACTACGCGGCCTCCGACCCCACCGACGTGGCGCGCGTCGAGGACCGCACCTTCATCTGCTCCGAGAAGGAGGAGGACGCGGGCCCCACGAACAAGTGGAAGGCCCCGGCGGAGATGCGTGACATCTTCACCGGCGACCAGGGCGTCTTCCGCGGCTCGATGCGCGGCCGGACCATGTACGTCGTCCCGTTCTGCATGGGACCGGTCGGCTCCCCGCTCTCTGCGATCGGTGTCGAGATCACCGACTCCGCGTACGTCGCGGTCTCCATGCGCACCATGACGCGCATGGGGCAGCGCGTCCTCGACGAACTCGGCGACGACGGCTTCTTCGTCAAGGCCGTCCACACGCTCGGCGCGCCCCTGGCCGCCGGGCAGGCCGACGTGCCGTGGCCGTGCAACACCACCAAGTACATCTCGCACTTCCCCGAGGACCGCGAGATCTGGTCGTACGGCTCCGGGTACGGCGGCAACGCGCTGCTGGGCAAGAAGTGTTACGCCCTGCGCATCGCCTCCGTCATGGCGCGCGACGAGGGCTGGCTCGCCGAGCACATGCTGATCCTCAAGCTCACGCCGCCGCGCGGCGGGGCCGAGGCCGTGAAGTATGTCGCCGCGGCCTTCCCTTCTGCCTGCGGCAAGACCAACCTCGCGATGCTGGAGCCCACCATCTCCGGCTGGACCGTCGAGACGATCGGCGACGACATCGCGTGGATGCGGTTCGGCGAGGACGGCAGGCTGTACGCGATCAACCCGGAGGCCGGCTTCTTCGGCGTCGCGCCCGGTACCGGTGAGCACACCAACGCCAACGCCATGAAGACGATGTGGGGCAACTCCGTCTTCACGAACGTCGCGCTCACCGACGACGGCGACGTCTGGTGGGAGGGCATGACCGAGGAGCCGCCCGCGCACCTCACGGACTGGAAGGGCAACGACTGGACCCCGGAGTCCGGGACCCCCGCCGCCCACCCCAACGCCCGCTTCACGGTGCCGGCCGGCCAGTGCCCGATCATCGCGCCCGAGTGGGAGGACCCCAGGGGCGTCCCGATCTCGGCGATCCTCTTCGGCGGGCGCCGCGCCTCCGCCGTACCGCTGGTGACGGAGTCGTTCGACTGGCAGCACGGCGTCTTCCTCGGCGCGAACGTCGCCTCCGAGAAGACCGCCGCGGCCGAGGGCAAGGTGGGCGAGCTGCGCCGCGACCCGTTCGCGATGCTGCCGTTCTGCGGCTACAACATGGGCGACTACATGGCCCACTGGGTCAAGGTCGGCGCCACGGCCAAGGCGAGGGGGGACGAGTCCAAGCTCCCGAAGATCTACTACGTCAACTGGTTCCGCAAGAACGAGGCGGGCTCGTTCGTCTGGCCCGGCTTCGGCGAGAACGGCCGCGTGCTGAAGTGGATCGTGGAGCGGCTGGAGGGCAAGGGCGAGGGCGTCGAGTCCCCGATCGGCATCCTTCCGGCGAAGGGTGCCCTGGACACCGAGGGCCTCGACCTCTCGGACGCGGACCTGGACTTCCTGCTCACGGTCGACAAGGAGGTCTGGCGCGAGGAGGCGTCGCTGGTCCCGGCCCATCTGAACACCTTCGGCACGCACACGCCGCCGGAGCTGTGGGACGAGTACAACGCGCTGGTCGACCGCCTGTCCTGACCCGTCCCTCGGGTCGCCCGCCCCGACGGTCTCCCGACCACCCCGACCACCCTCCGAGAACGGCCCCCGGAGCCCGTCCCTCACGGCTCCGGGGGCCTCTCGGTGTCCGGGTCCCGCCTACTCCACGCGGACGATCTGCGGGTCGTGGTCGCTCGCCTGGTCGGCGAACTCGGCGTCAGCCGGTGGTCGCCAGGGGCTGGGCGGGGAGGGGCGCCGGGGACTGGAGCGCCGCCTTGTGGGCGTCCATTCGTTCCGCGGCGAGGATTGCCGCCGTCGTGTCCGCGCGGGACGCGGCGACCACCAGTGCCCGGCCGGCGTGCGCCAGCGCGCGGCGGTGCAGCTCCGCTGTGTCCCGGCCGGGCCGGGGGGTGGACGTGCGGGCCGGCGGGGTGCCGCGCAGGCGGGTGACCTGCTCGGCGATCAGTTCGGCCGCCCGGTCGAGCCCCAGGTCGTCGGTGACCGTCAGCAGCGCCGCGAGGTGGCCGGCGAGCTGGATGTCCAGCTCCTCCTCGCGGGTGCGGTGCGGGAAGTCGGCGTCGGCCGTCGAGTGGACCGACTTGGTGCGGATCGGCTCGTACATGGTGATGGTCTCCTGGCGTCGTCAGGAGACCATCCTACATTGGAATCAGTCTAAAGTTGAGTCGCGTCGAACCGAACTGTCACGGCTGCGCGTAGCCGTCCAGGAAGTCCCCGATCCGGGTCACCGCGTCCGCCAGCTCCGGCGCCGCAGGAAGCGTCACGATGCGGAAGTGGTCGGGCTCCGGCCAGTTGAATCCCGTCCCGTGGACGACCATGATCTTCTCGCGCTGGAGCAGGTCGAGGACCATCTGCCGGTCGTCCTTGATCTTGAAGACCTTCGGGTCGAGCCGGGGGAAGAGATACAGCGCGCCCTTCGGCTTCACACAGGTGACGCCGGGAATCCGGGTGAGCAGGTCGTACGCGGTGTTCCGCTGCTCCAGGATGCGCCCGCCCGGCAGCACGAGCTCGTCGATCGACTGCCGCCCGCCGAGCGCCGTCGCCACCGCGTGCTGCGAGGGCATGTTGGCGCACAGCCGCATGTTGGCCAGGATCGTCAGGCCCTCGATGTACGAGGTCGCGTGCTTCTTCGGGCCGCAGACCGCCAGCCAGCCGGAGCGGAAGCCGGCGACGCGGTAGTTCTTCGACAGGCCGTTGAAGGTCAGGGTCAGCAGGTCCGGCGCGATCGCGGCGGTCGGGGTGTGGGTGGCGCCGTCGTACAGGATCCGGTCGTAGATCTCGTCGGAGCAGACGATCAGACCGTGCCTGCGGGCGATCTCCGTGAGCCCGAGGAGCATCTCGTCGCTGTAGACGGCGCCGGTCGGGTTGTTCGGGTTGATGATCACGATCGCCTTGGTGCGGTCGGTGATCCTGCGCTCGACATCGGTCAGGTCCGGCATCCACTCCGCCTGCTCGTCGCAGCGGTAGTGCACGGCGGTGCCCCCGGCGAGCGAGACGGACGCCGTCCACAGCGGATAGTCCGGTGCCGGTACGAGGACCTCGTCGCCGTCGTCGAGCAGTGCCTGCATCGACATCTGGATCAGCTCGGAGACGCCGTTGCCGAGGTAGATGTCCTCGACGTCCAGCTCGATGTTCTTGGTCTGGTAGTGCTGCATCACCGCGCGCCGCGCGGACAGCAGCCCCTTCGCGTCGCCGTAGCCGTGCGCGTCGCCGAGGTTGCGGAGGACGTCCTCCAGGATCTCGGGCGGGCACTCGAAGCCGAAGGCCGCCGGGTTCCCCGTGTTGAGTTTGAGGATGCGGTGGCCTGCTGCTTCCAGCCGCATCGCCTCGTCGAGGACGGGGCCCCGGATCTCGTAACAGACATTGGCGAGCTTGGTTGACTGGATGACCTGCATGACGGTGAGCTTACGACCGGGTTTCGCGGGGCGCCTGGTGTTTTTGACCACGTCGGTCCGGAGTGTGAGACGGGAAGACCCCGTCAGGCCCCGCCGGGCCCCGCGTTCTGTTGAGGCAGTGTTCACCGAAGCGGCCCGGGCAGTTCACCCGGGCAGCGGGGGGTCGCACAACGCTGGGCGCTCATGAAGAAGCGCAGCACAGTCCTCGCCCTGGCCACCGTCACGGTCATGGCCGCCACCACCGCACTGCTGCCGTCGGCCCTGGCCACCGGCTCGCACGACGGGCCCGGCCGCGGCGACAGCCACGGCGGCACGCTCGACCTCACCTTCCTCGGCCGCTACGAGAGCGGCAAGTACGACGAGGGCGGCGCGGAGATCACCGCGTACGACTCCCGGACCCGCCGGGTCTTCACGATCAACGCGCAGGCCGGCACCGTCGACATCCTCGACATCCGCGATCCCTCCCGGCCCCGCAGGACCGGCGAGCTGGTCACCCCCGGTGCCAACAGCGTCGCCGTCCACGGTGGCCTGGTCGCCGTCGCCCAGCAGGCCGGGGCCAAGACGGACCGGGGCACGGTCTCGTTCTTCCGCGCCTCCGACGGCCGCAAGCTGAGAGAGGTACGGGTCGGCGCCCTGCCCGACATGCTGACGTTCACCCCCAGGGGTGACCGCGTCGTCGTCGCGAACGAGGGCGAGCCCGACTCCTACTGCCCGCCCGGCGGCGAGGAGCCCGCGGGCGTCGACCCCGTCGGCTCCGTCAGCGTCGTGGAGCTGGACCGGGGGCGCGGCGGCGACCTGCGGGGCGCCACCGTACGCACGGCGGGCTTCGGGAAGTGGGACCGCAAGAAGGCGCAGCTGATCCGGGACGGCGTGCTGATCTACGGCCCGAACGCCTCCGTCAGCCAGGACATCGAACCCGAGTACGTGGCGGTCTCCGAGGACGGCCGCACCGCCTGGGTCACCCTCCAGGAGAACAACGCGCTCGCGCTGGTCGACCTGCGCCGCGCCGAGGTCCGGGAGATCGTCCCGCTGGGCGAGAAGGACCACTCCAGGCCCGGCAACGGCCTCGACGCCTCCGACAAGGACGGCGGCGCCGACATCCGCACCTGGCCGGTCAAGGGCCTCTACAAGCCCGACGGCATCCACGCGTTCACGGCGCGCGGCGGCGAGTACACCGTCAGCGCCAACGAGGGCGACGCCCGCGACTGGGACTGCTTCGCCGAGGAGGTACGGGTCAAGGACGTCGAGCTGGACCCGAAGGCGTTCCCGGACGCCGCCGCGCTCCAGAAGGACGACGCGCTGGGCCGCCTCAACGTCACCACCACCTCGCCGCGCGACAGCCGGGGCCGGGTCACCGAGCTGCACTCGCTCGGCGGTCGCTCGATCTCCGTACGCGACGAGCGCGGCCGGCTCGTCTGGGACTCCGGGGACGACCTGGAGCGGCTGACGGCGAAGGCCTTCCCGGACGACTTCAACACCGACAACGCCGAGAACGCCCCCGACAGCCGCAGTGACAACAAGGGTCCCGAGCCGGAGGGCATCACCACCGGAACGGTGCGCGGCAGGCCGTACGCCTTCGTCGGTCTGGAGCGGCCCGGCGGCATCGCGGCGTACGACCTGAGCGACCCGCGCCGCCCGAAGGCCGCCGGATATGTCAACTCGCGTGATTTCGCGGGCGATCCGGAGGCCGGCACGGCGGGCGACCTGGGCCCGGAGGGTGTGCTGTTCGTCGCGGCGAAGGACAGCCCGACGGGTGACGCGCTGCTGGTGGTCGGCAACGAGGTGAGCGGGACGACGGCGATCTACCGGGTCGGCCGCTGAGGGGTGGCCCCGGTCCCGTTGCCGGGGATGTCGTCGATCGCCGGACGGGCTCAGGAGCGGCCCGTCCGGCGGTGGGGGCCTGCCCGCGGCTACGGCCGGCGCCGTACCGACCGGCCCGCCAGGACGTCCGTGCGGCGGCCGTCCTCGATCACGAAACGGCCGTCGATCAGCACGTGCGGGATGCCCACCGGCATCGTCCGCGGCGAGGCGAAGGTCGAGCCCGCCGCCACCGTCTCCGGATCGAACAGCACCAGATCGGCCCGGTACCCCTCGCGGACCAGGCCCCGGTCCGCGAGGCGCAGGCGCGCGGCGGGGCGCGAGGTCAGATGGGCCACGCACTCCTCCAGCGACAGGACGCCCAGCTCGCGCACGTACCGGCCCAGATACCGCGGGAAGGTGCCGTACGCGCGCGGATGCGGCTTCGCGCCCTGGAGGATCCCGTCGCTGCCCCCGGTGTGCACCCGGTGGCGCATGATCTCCCGCACGTTCTCCTCGTGCCCGACGTGCTGGAGGATCGTCGAGCCGAGCCGGTCGTCGATCAGCAGCTTGCGGGCGGTCAGCCAGCCGCTCTCGCCGCGCAGCCGCGCCGTCTCGGCGATCGTCCGGCCGACGTGCGCCGTGAGCGCCGGATCGGCGACGCCGGAGATCTCGATGGTGTCCCACTCGATGGGCACACCGTGGCAGCCGTCCGCGCCGATCTCCTCCATGTGGTGCCGGATCTTCTCCGCCGTCGCCGCGTCCCGCAGCCGCTCCAGGATCGCGTCCTGGCCGCCCGCGCTCGCCCAGCTGGGCAGCATCGCCACGAGCGTCGTGCAGCCGGGCGTGTAGGGATAGGTGTCGAGCGAGATGTCCGCGCCGTCGTCCAGCGCCTTGTCCAGCAGGGCGATCAGATCGGGTGCCCTGCCCTTGTTCACGCCGAAGTTCATGGTGGCGTGCGCGAGATGGAGCGCGCAGCCGGCCGTGCGCGTGAGGTCGACCATCTCCTCGTACGCGCGCAGGGCGCCCGCGCCGTAACTGCGGTGGTGCGGGCAGTAGTAGCCGTCGTAGCGGGCCACCACCCGGCAGAGTTCGGTGAGTTCGGCGTCGTCCGCGTACATGCCCGGCGTGTACGTCAGCCCGGAGGACATGCCGACGGCGCCCTGTTCCAGGGAATCGGCGACCAGTTGGCGCATCCGGTCCAGTTCGGCGGGGGTCGCCGGGCGGTCGTCCCGGCCCACCGCGTACATCCGGACCGTGCCCTGCGGCACCAGATACGCCGCGTTGACGGCGATGCCCCGGCCGTCGAAGCCGCGGTCGAGCCGGTCCAGGAACTCGCCGACCGTGCGCCAGTCGAAGTCGACCGAGGTGTCGCCGGGCCCGCCGCCGTTCCAGCCGGTGATGGTCCTGCGGACCTCGGCGAGCGTGGTGTCGTCGACGGGGGCGTACGACAGCCCGTCCTGGCCGATCACCTCCAGGGTCACGCCCTGCGCGGCCTTCGCCGAGTGGTCGGGGTCGCGCAGCAGCGCGAGGTCGCTGTGCGCGTGCATGTCGATGAAGCCGGGGGCGAGGGCGAGCCCCGCGGCGTCCACGACGCGCGCCCCGGAGAGCGCGGGGCCGGCGCCGGGCGCGTGGCGCCGGATCTCGGCGATACGGCCGGCGGTGACGCCGACGTCCGCCCGGTAGGAGTCCCGACCCGTGCCGTCGACGACACGCACGTCCCGTATGACGAGATCCATGGCTGGCAGCTCTCTCTGGCTCGTAGGGGTGCTGGTGGGCGGTTCGTCGCCGGACCGGCCCGGACGTCGCGTCAGAAGAACGTGCGGATCAGATCCGTGACCGTGCCGTCCGCCTCGGCCAGCGGGATCAGCTGCCACTTGTCGAACGACGTGCACGGGTGCGAGAGCCCGAAGCCCACCCAGTCGCCGACCTCGATCACCGCGTCCGGCGACGTGTGCAGCTTGCCGTGCTGGTCGGACAGGCCGGTGACCGTGATGCCGCGCGCCGGGCGCGTCTCGCCGGTGCGCGCGTCGCGCACGACCTGCGCCTCCGGCAGGTCGAGATCGTACGCCGCGTCCCGCTTGCCCGCGTTGACGAACGCCTGCTCCGGCGACGGGCGCGAGACCACCTGGGCCCAGAGCCGGAAGGCCGGCTGGAGCGCGCCCTCGGCGGGGATCCGGTTGAAGGGCGTCAGCCGCTTGTAGTGGCCGTCGTCGTGGGAGACGTAGGCGCCGGAGCGCAGCAGCTTCAGCACGGGGCGGGACAGCACGGGGAGGTCGCCGAAGACATCGGCGACCGCGTCGAACCACGCGCTGCCGCCCGCGCTCACCACCACCTCGTCGACGGTCCCGGAGAACCGGCCCGCCGCGTCGAAGTCGGCGGCCAGCGCGGTGAGCCGGCGCAGCCAGGCACGTACGGTCTCGTTGTCGGCGTGCGGCACCTCGCCCTCGTACCCGGCGACACCGACCAGCCGCAAGGTGTCGGTGGCGGCCACGGCGTCGGCGACCCGCGCGCACTCGGCCTCCTTGCGGACGCCGGTCCGCGCGCCCTCGCCCGCGCCCAGCTCCACGACGACGTCGACGGGGCGCGAGCCGCCCGCCGCCCGCAGAGCCCGGTCCATCAGCTCGACGCCGCGCACGGAGTCGACGTAACAGATGAAGCGGAAGCCCGGGTCGCCGTCCAGCTCGGCGGAGAGCCAGCGCAGCGCGACCTCGTCGACGACCTCGTTGGCGAGGAAGATCCGCTGGATGCCGAACGCCCGGTAGACACGCACCTGGTGGGGGAGCGCCGCGGTGATCCCCCAGGCGCCGTGCTCCAGTTGGCGCGCGAAGAGCTGCGGGGACATGGACGTCTTGCCGTGCGGGGCGAACGCGAGGCCGTGCCGCTCGGAGTACGTCTCCAGGAGCGCCAGGTTGTGGGTGAGGGACTCGGCGGAGAGGGCGAGCACCGGGGTGGTGAAACCGCCGGTGAAGAGGTTGCGGCGCTCGGCGGCCAGCTCCGCGACGGTGAGGCCGTCGGCGTCCGGCGGCAGTCCCTTGAAACGGTGGTCGAGACGCTCGTTGCCGAGGTGCTCTTCGCTGAGTCGTCCGGCGACCGCCACAGGGCCTCCTCCATCTGTCTCGTTGCAACATGTGCAACACCCATTGCGTATAGCGCTTGACGCTGTCTAACATCCGAGCCGTTGCCGGGTCAATGATGGGCCCGGAGCCCCGGCCGGTGAAGGCCGACGCCGGACCGGACGAAGGCCGCCGCCGGCCACGACGAGCGAGGAGCCCCGAGTGCCCGCACCGGAAGCAGCGGACCCGACCGGCCCCGATGGGCCCGGCGCACCCGTCGACGTGGTCAGCCTCGGCGAGTCCATGGTCACCTTCCTGCCCTCGCGCCCCGGCCGTCTCGCCGACGTCCCCGCCTTCACCCGCACCATCGGCGGCGCCGAGTCCAACGTCGCCTGCGCGCTGGCCGCCGCCGGGCACACCGTCAGATGGGTCAGCCGCGTCGGCGCCGACGGCTTCGGGGATTATCTGGTGGAGGCGATCGGCGGGTACGGCGTCGACACCTCCGCCGTCCGCCGCGACGCGGACGGCCGCCCGACCGGTGTCTACTTCCGTACCGCCACGGACCGCTCCACCACCGCCCACGAGGTCGCCTACTACCGGGCGGGCTCGGCCGCGTCCGCGATGTCGCCGGTGACGATGGACCGCGCCGACCTCTGGTCCGGCCGTGTCCTGCACCTGTCCGGCATCACGGCCGCCCTCTCGGACGACTGCCTCGCCCTGATGCGTGAGCTGTCCGAGCGCCGGCCGGGCCGGCCGCTGCTCTCCTTCGACGTGAACCACCGCCCCGCGCTCTGGCGCGACGGCTCCGGTCCGCGCGTGCTGCTCGAACTCGCCCGCGGCGCCGACCTCGTCCTCGTCGGCGACGACGAGGCCGCGCAGCTCTGGGACCTGCACAGCCCGGAGGCGATCCGGGAGGCGCTGCCGGAGCCCGCGGCGCTGGTGGTGAAGGCGGGCGCGAACGGCGCGACCGCGTTCGTACGGGACCGGGAGGCGGCCACGGACACCCGCACCTCCGTACCCGCCCTGGCCGTCGACGTCGTGGCACCCGTCGGCGCCGGCGACGCCTTCGCCGCCGGCTTCCTCTCCGCGACGCTCCGCGGCCTGCCGACCGGGGCCCGGCTGCGCCACGGCCATCTGACGGCCGCCGCCGTACTCACCGACGCCGGCGACGTCTGCGTCCCGCCCGCCCGCGCGCACGCCGACCGCCTCGCCGCACTGGACGACGCGGCGTGGGCCGGACTGCGCCTCGGCCCCGGCTGGACCTCCGGCGCCGGGGAGCCCGGACAGCGGCAGGAAGCGGTGCCCGCCCCATGAGCCAGACCGTCGACCGCGCGCTGAGCATCCTGCCGCTCCTCGCCCGGGGCCCGGCCGACCTCGGACAGGTCGCCGCGAGCCTCGGCGTCCACAAGTCCACCGCCCTCCGGCTGCTCCGCACCCTGCACGAGCACGGGTTCGTCTACCGCCAGCAGGACCAGCGCTACCGCCTCGGCGCCCGCCTCTTCGCGCTCGCGCAGGAGGCCGTGGAGAGCCTGGACGTACGCGAGATCGCCCACCCGCACCTGACGGCGCTGGGCGAACAGTGCGGGCACACCGTCCATCTCGCCGTCATGGAGGACGGCGAGGTCCTCTACATCGACAAGGTCGAGAGCCGCTACCCGGTCAGGATGTACTCCCGGATCGGCAAGCCGGTCGCCGTCACCGTCGCGGCCGTCGCCAAGCTGCTCATCGCCGACCTGCCCGAAGCCGAGCGCCGCGCACTCGCCGAGCGGCTCGACTTCCCCATGTACACCCCCCGTTCGATCCCGAACGCCGCCGCCTTCCTCAAGGAGCTGGCGACCGTACGCGAACAGGGGTGGGCCACCGATCTCGGCGGCCACGAGGAGTCCATCAACTGCGTCGGGGCCCCGATCCGCGGTGCGGACGGCCGGGTCGTCGCCGCCATGTCGGTGTCCGCGCCGAACGTCGTCGTCACGGCCGATGAACTCCTCGCCCTGCTCCCGCTGCTGCGCCGCACCGCCGACGCGATCAGCGGCGAGTACTCGGGGCACACGCACCAACCGGAAACCGCACCTCCCGCTCTTCGGAAAGAGATCTCATGAGCGACCAGACCGCGAAGACCGCCGTCGTCCCCGCCACGCACGCCGCGCCGCCGGCCAAGTTCTCCCACGGCGTCCGCAAGGGCGACATCCTCCAGGTGGCCGGACAGGTCGGCTTCCTCCCGGCCGTCCCGGGCGAGGCCCCGACCGTGGTCGGACCGACACTGCGCGAGCAGACGCTCCAGACCCTCGCCAACGTCAAGTCCGTCCTGGAGGCGGGCGGCGCGAGCTGGGACGACGTGATGATGCTGCGCGTCTACCTCACGGACGTCGCGCACTTCGCCGAGATGAACGAGATCTACAACGCCTACTTCGAGGAGCAGAACCTCAGGGACGCGCCCGCCGCCCGTACGACGGTGTACGTCGGCCTGCCCGCCGGGCTGCTGATCGAGATCGACGCGCTGGCCGTACTCGGCTGACCCGGGCCACCGGCCCCACCGGCCGGACGGTCCCGCCGCCCGGTCTCCCCACCGCACGGCACGGTGCCCGTACCCGTAACCCCCGTATCCCACGGGCGCCGCGCCGCGGCACCCCCTGCCCGTCTCCCCCTCCGGGAGCCCGCTCGACACGCTCTGATGCACGGAACACGAGGTCCCCCCATGCTGCTCGCGGCCGACGCACCCCCCGCACCCGAGGCCCCGCCCCACACCGGCGGCCTGCTCCTTCTCATAGACGGGACGGCCGGTCTGCTGACCGTCGCCGTCCTCGGAATCGTTCTCCTCCTCTTCCTGATCATCAAGGTCAGGCTCCAGCCGTTCGTCGCCCTGCTCGGTGTCTCCATAGCCGTCGGCCTCGCCGCCGGACTCTCCGTCACCGAACTCTTCGGCACCGTCCAGAAGTCGGCAGCCGTCTCGATGATCGAGTCGGGCATGGGCGGCATCCTCGGCCATGTCGCGATCATCATCGGACTCGGCACGATGCTCGGCGCGATCCTTGAAGTGTCGGGCGGAGCCGAGGTGTTGAGCACCCGGCTGCTCAACCTCTTCGGTGAGAAGCGCGCCCCGCTCGCGATGGGCGTCACCGGTGTCGTCTTCGGTGTCCCGGTCTTCTTCGACGTCGGCATCTTCGTCCTCGCGCCGATCGTCTACGCCGCCGCCAAGCGCTCCGGCAAATCGATCCTGCTGTACGCGATGCCGCTGCTCGCCGGCCTGTCGATGACCCATGCCTTCCTGCCGCCGCACCCGGGCCCCGTCGCCGCCGCCGGTCTGTTCGACGTGGACCTCGGCTGGGTCATCCTGATGGGCGTCGTCGTCGGAGTCCCGGCCGTGCTCGCCGCCTGGGTCTACGCCGCGTGGATCGGGAAGCGCATCTTCGTCGACGTACCGCAGGACATGGTCGAGGCCGCGGCCGAGGCCAAGAGCGCCGTCGCCGCCGAGCAGCGCGCCTCGGGCGTCGCCCCGCCCGAGAAGCCGGTCGCCCTCGGCACGGTGCTGGCCATCATCGGCACCCCGCTGATCCTCATCCTGCTGGCGACGTTCTCCTCCATAGCCCTGGACCCGAGCACGCTCCGGTCGGTCGTCGAGTTCTTCGGCCACCCCTTCGTGGCGCTGACGATCGCGCTGCTGCTCGCGTACTACCTGCTCGGCATCCGGCGCGGCTGGTCGCGCAACTCCCTGGAGACCGTCTCCACCGCGTCCCTCAAGCCGGTCGGCAACATCCTGCTGGTCGTCGGCGCCGGCG
The DNA here is from genome assembly GCF_055583685.1 of Streptomyces sp. NPDC104581. Classification (NCBI taxonomy): domain Bacteria; kingdom Bacillati; phylum Actinomycetota; class Actinomycetes; order Kitasatosporales; family Streptomycetaceae; genus Streptomyces; species Streptomyces sp. NPDC104581. The sequence goes on along the minus strand of NZ_JBVJNN010000030.1, from coordinate 58,484 downwards.
GGGTCTTCGGAGCCGTGCTGAAGGGCAGCGGCATCGCGGACGCGCTCGCCGACACCTTCAACGACGTCGGCCTGCCGGTCATCCTGCTGGCCTGGCTGATCTCGGTCGTGCTGCGGGTGGCCCAGGGCTCGGCGACCGTCGCGATCGTCACCACGGCGGGCATCGTCGTACCGCTGGTCGACGGACAGGACATGTCACAGGCGCACCTCGCGCTGATCATCATGGCGATCTCGGCGGGCTCGATCTTCGCCTCGCACGTCAACGACGGCGGGTTCTGGATGGTGGCCAAGTACTTCGGCATCTCCGAGCGCGACACCCTGAAGTCGTGGACGGTGCTGGAGACGGTCCTGTCGGTGGCCGGATTCGTGGTGGCGGCGCTGCTCAGCCTGGTGATCTAGGTACGAGCGCGCACTCGGAGCCGGGCGGCGGCCACCGGCTCGCGGTGGCCGTCGTGTTGCCCGGCGGAAACGGAACCGAGACCGCCGGACCTCTTGCGCGATCTTCACCGTACGGCTTTGGTGACCCGAGTCACTTACGGGGACGAGTGTGGAGGTCGACGCATGGCAGAAATCACCGACAGCGGTACGGGCGCCGCCAAATCGAGCCCACGCAAGTCGAGTTGGAGATACATCGGCCCCGGCATCGTGGTGGCCGCGACCGGTGTCGGCGCCGGCGACCTGGTCGCCACCCTCATCGCGGGCAGCAAGTTCGGCTACACGCTGCTCTGGGCAGCCGTCATCGGCTGCGTCGTCAAGATCTCCCTGGCCGAGGCCGCCGGCCGCTGGCATCTCGCCACCGGCCGCACCCTCTTCGAGGGCTGGCGCAGCCTCGGTCAGTGGACCACCGTCTACTTCGCGATCTACGTCGTGGTCTGGGGCTTCGTCTACGGCGCGACCGCCATGTCGTCGAGCGCCCTGCCGATCGTCGCGCTCTTCCCCGACGGACCCGGTCTGAAGACCGTGGCGGTGATCACGGGCCTGGTCGGGCTGGTCTTCGTCTGGTTCAACCAGTACGCCGTCTTCGAGAAGGTCATGACGGTTCTGATCGGCGTGATGTTCGTCGTCGTGGTGTACGTCGCGATACGCGTCGCACCCGACATGGGCGCGAGTTTCGCCGGTCTCCTGCCCGTGCTGCCGGACGGCTCGCTGCTCTACACGCTGGGCCTGATCGGCGGTGTGGGCGGCACGATCACGATGGCCGCGTACGGGTACTGGGTCAACGCCAAGGGCTGGACCGACTCCGGCTGGATGAAGGTGATGCGGCTGGACAACCGCGTCGCGTACATCACCACCGGCATCTTCGTCGTGGCGATGCTGATCGTCGGCGCGGAGCTGCTGCACGCCTCGCAGATCGCCCTCACCAAGGGCGATCAAGGGCTCGTGGATCTCGGCGCCATCCTGGAGGAGCGCTTCGGCGCCACGACGGCGAAGCTCTTCCTGGTCGGCTTCTTCGCCACGTCCTTCTCGTCACTGATCGGCGTCTGGCACGGCGTCAGTCTGATGTTCGCGGACTTCGTGGAGCGCTGGCAGCTGGACCGCAAGGGCGTCTCCGTCGACAGGGGAACAGTGGGCGAGGTCGCGGCGGGCAAGCGCGAACGGTCGCTGCCGTTCCGCGTGTATCTGCTCTGGCTGACGTTCCCGCCGATCACACTGCTCTTCCTCGACCAGCCCTTCGGCCTGGTGGTGGTCTACGGCGTGCTGGGCGCGTTCTTCATGCCGTTCCTGGCGCTCACGCTGCTGTGGCTGCTCAACTCCTCGCGTACGCCCACGGAGTGGCGCAACGGCATGCTGAGCAACGTGATGCTCGCGTCGGGCGGGCTGCTGTTCGTCGTCCTGTGCGTGCAGCAGGTGCGGGACCTGCCCTGGTGAGGGGCGGGCGGAAGAACACAGGCTGAGAGCACACGGTGGCGCCGTCGGAGTCCGACGGCGCCACCGGTTTGTGGGGGGTGGTTCGGGGTGTCGCGGTACGGCTACGGCAGGCCGTGCACGTGCGGGCCGACCGCCTTGGACCAGGCGTCGCCGGCCGTCGCGTCCCAGTTGGTGGACCAGGCCATCGCACCGCGCAGACCGGGGTAGGTCTTGTCGGGCTTGAAGCTGCCGCAGTTGGTGCCCTGCGTCAGGCAGTCCAGCGCGTCGTTGACGACGGCCGGGTCGGTGTAGCCGCCGCCCGCCGCGCTCGGCGAGGCCGGCAGGCCGAGGCCGACCTGGGAGGGGTCGAGGCCGCCTTCGAGCTGGATGCAGGCGAGCGCGGTCAGGAAGTCGACCGTGCCCTGGGAGTAGACCTGCCCGTCGCAACCGAGCATCGAACCGCTGTTGTAGTACTGCATGTTGACGACCGTGAGGATGTCCTTCACGGCGAGCGCCGTCTTGAAGTACTCGTTGGACGTCGACTGCATGTCGATGGTCTGCGGCGCCATCGTCAGGACGAAGCCGTCCCCCGCCTGACCGGCGATCGACTTCAACGCCTGTGTCATGTAGGTGGAGTCGAGGCCGTTCTCCAGGTCGATGTCGACGCCGTCGAAGCCGTAGTCGTCCATCAGCGCGGACACGGATTCGGCGAACGCGTTCGCCGACGCCTCGTCGTTGACCGAGACGGTGCCCTTCTCGCCGCCGATGGAGATGACGACCGACTTGCCCGCGGCCTGCTTCGCGGCGACATCGGCCCGGAACTGCTCGTCGGTGTAGCCGCCGAGACCGGCCGAGTCGAGGGTGAAATCGACCTGCCCGGGTGTGGCGGTGGCGTCCGCGAACGCGACGGCGATGATGTCGTAGTCGTCCTGGACCTCGGCCAGCGTCTGGACGGTGGCGCCGTTGTCGAAGTTCTGCCAGTACCCGGTCACGGCGTGGGCCGGAACGGCGGCGGGCGCGGCGGCGGCAGGCGCGGGCTCGTTCGCGGCGTTGGCCACGGGTACGGCCAGTCCGGCGACCGCGAGGACGCCTGCTACGGCGAGGACTTTGAGCGTGCGGGGAGTGCGGGGTCGCGCTTTCCGGTGCACTGCATGGCCTCCGTGGGGGGAGATGTGGGGGCGGTACGGAACGGTGGCCACCGTTTGAACGTACAAGCTGGTCCAGACCATTGGCCCTTGTCAAGGGGCTGGACACGATGGGCCGTTTTCGGACCGGCCACGCAGCAGCGCCGCCGGGGGAGCGGCGGCGCTGCTGGTCCGGGCGTGGGGGAGCGTGCGGTGCGGGTGATTACGGCAGGGCGTGGACGTGCGGCCCGACCGCGTTCGACCAGGCGTTGCCGGCCGTCGCGTCCCAGTTGGTGGACCAGGTCATCGCGCCGCGCAGCGACGGGTAGGTCCTCGACGGCTTGAAGGTGCCGCAGTTGGTGCCGCGCGTCAGGCAGTCGAGGGCGTTGTTGACGATGGCCGGGGAGACGTAACCGCTGCCCGCGCCACGTGTGGAGGCCGGGACCCCGAGGCCGACCTGGGAGGGGTCGAGGCCGCCTTCGAGCTGGATGCAGGCGAGCGCGGTGAGGAAGTCGACGGAGCCCTGGGAGTAGACCTTGCCGTCGCAGCCGAGCATCGAACCGCTGTTGTAGTACTGCATGTTGACGACGGTGAGGATGTCCTTCACGGCGAGCGCCGTCTTGAAGTACTCGTTGGACGTCGACTGCATGTCGATGGTCTGCGGCGCCATGGTGAGCACCAGACCGGAGCCGGCCTTCGCGGAGAGCTGCCGCAGCGCCTTGGTCAGATAGGTGGAGTTGATGCCGTGTTCGAGGTCGATGTCGACCCCGTTGAAGCCGTACTCCTGCATCAGGGCGTAGGTGCTGTCGGCGAACGCCGCCGCCGAGGCGTCACTGTTGATCGTGACGTTGCCCTTCTCGCCGCCGACCGAGATGATCACGGACTTGCCGGCGGCCTTCTTGGCGGCGACGTCGGACTTGAACTCGGCGACGCCCGAGTAGCCGACGGCCGGGTCCAGGTTGAAGACGATCTGGCCCGGTGTGGTCGTCGAGTCGGCGAACGACACGGCGATGATGTCGAACTGCGACTGGACGTCCCGGAGTTTCTGGACGGCCGCGCCGTTGTCGAAGTTCTGCCAGTAGCCGGTCAGCGCGTGCCTCGGCACCGAGGGCCCGCCGGGACCGCCGCCGGGTGAGGTCCGGCCGCTGACGGCCGCGGACTTCGCGGACTCGCCGGCCGCGTTGGTCGCCGACACCTGGAACTGGTACGTGGTGGCCGCCGCCAGTCCGGTCACGGTCGCCGACGTCCCGCTCGCCGTCTGCCCCTTCGTGCCGTCGCGGTAGATGTTGTACCCGGTCGCCCCGCTCACCGCGTTCCAGCTCAGCGCGACCGACGAGCTGGTCACGGCGCCGGTGGTGAGCCCGGCGGGGGTGCCGGGGGCCTGCGGGTCGGGGTCGCCGCCCCCGCCGCCGTCCGGGCCGAAGACGGAGAGGTCGTCGACGAGGTACGCGCTCTGCCCGTACCAGCCGTGCGTGTAGACGGTGACCGCGCGCGTCGAGGCGCCGGTCCTGAAGGTCGTGGTGAGCTGCTTCCAGCCGCTCTCACCGGGCGTCCAGGTCGACACGTCGGTGGTCCCGGTGCCGCTGGCCCCGAGATACGCGTACCCGCCCTGCACCCACGCGCTCAGTGTGTAGGTGGAGTTGGGCTGCACGGCCACGGACTGCGAGCACCTGGCGTTGTCCTGCCCGGCGGGTGTCGCCCTCAGCGCGCCGGCCCCGCTCCGTACGGGAGACCCGACGACGGCCCCGCTCCCGCCGGAACACGACCAGTTGGCGAGCCCGGCCTCGAAGCCGGCGTTCTTGGCCACGTTGATGTCGGCGGCCTGCGCGACGCCGCCCAGCGCGCCCACGCTCAGGGCCCCGGCGGCCAGGACGGCCACCATCCCTCCCAGCCGGCCGCGCCTCCTGCCGGGCCGGTTGCCGGTGGCGCCGGTGCTGCCGGGTCTGCGTCTGCCGTCGGGTACACGTTCCACTTGATGCCTCCGCTGGGGATGTCGGGTTGGAGGTACGGATCAGGAACGGTGGCCACCGCCAGGCCCGGGACAGGACCTGGCGTAAAAATGGTCCAGACCATTCGAGTTGTCAATACCTCTGGCACGACATCCCTCCGGCGGGAGATCCCCGCGCGGTGGCGACGTGGGCGCCGGCTACTCGTCCTGGAGCCGGTCCGCCGCGTAGCCCGCCACCACGCCCACCACCAGGACCGCGTTCGACATCAGGATTCCCTCGGCCTCCAGGTCGTGCCACTGCATCACCATGTTCAGCGCCTGGGCCGCCACGCCGACGGTGAAGACCGCCAGGGCGTGCTGCGTCCTCGAATCGCGGAACGGGTCGCGGTGGAACCTGCCGGCCGCCCAGGTGGCCAGCGCGATGCAGACGGCGTTCGGGATGTGGATCAGCATCAGTCTGCCGTCGAAGGTCTCCAGGTTCTCCGAGGTGGCCAGGTGGTCGTTGACCAGCGTGGTCTGCAGGTACTCCGTCAGGACCAGGACGACGATGCCGGCCGCCCAGGCGCGTGCGAGCGCGAACACCGCCGCTCCGCGTCCCTCGTCCCGCTGGGCGGACGCCCCCGGGTAGCCGTACCTCGTCATCGCCAACCGCCTCCGTAAGTGCTCGTGCCGTGGCCGGGGGCGGGAACCTGAATCCCGCCCTCTCAGACCACCGTGAAGAGAAGAACCGCCGCGAAGCCGGCCGCCGCCAGCCCGCAGCCCGCCACCAGCAGCCCGTACTGGAGCAGCGGCGACCAGTTGCCGCGGGACGCGACCGTCGCCGTGCGCTCCGGAGCCGCCGGGTCGTACGCCACCATCACCGGGTCGCCGACGCGAATCGACCGGCTCGCCAGATCCTCGAACTCGACCTGGCGGCCGTCCGGCAAACGGAAGGTGAAGAAGTACCGCCGTGCGTCGGACCGGTTGTAAGGCTCCTGATCGATCCGTACGCAGACGCCTTCTGCCCGAATGCCTTTTCGCAGTGCCCGATTCACGCCCGAAAGGCGACGCGCGTAGTGCGTTGCCAACCAGCCGAAAAGCAGAATCATGCCGCCGAAGAAAAGGTAATCACCGCCCGGAACATCCATTGCCGACCGCCTATTCGACCGTGATCGATTCGATGATCTTCTTCAGGTCGCCCTCGCCGAGCGCGCCCTTGACCGCGTCGATCCGTACCGCGAATGTCTTGTCGCCGGCGTCCAGTCCCGCGATGATCACGCCGTCGACCCGGGTCCCCGCCTTCGGGGCGAGCGCCCCGCCCGGGGTCCCCGACCCGGAACCGTCGCCCGAATCCTTCTGGGTGAACTCGAAGTTGATCCGCCGGGCCTCCTCCTCGCCGTCCGGGCCGGAGACCGTGATCTCCTCCTGCTTCCCGAGCGTCGAGCCGAGCGCGACCCCCGCCTCCGCGCCGATCGCCGCCTCCTCCACCGAGTCGGCGTCCGTGAAGTCCAGCTGCACGGTGATCATCCCGATGGTCCCGCTGTCGTCCCGGAGCGTCGCCGCCGCGGCGTTGTACTTGCTGCGCTCGGCGGCGCTCTGCGCCTTGAACTCCGGCGGGTGGGCCACCGTCACGGCCGGGGTCCTGAGCGTCCCCCAGCCCTCCGGCACCGTGCCGCTGCTCGCCTCCGTGCCGCACCCCGCCGCGAGCAGGAGTGCCGCGAGCGCGGCGGTCGCGGTCGCGAGGGCCGTCCGTCCGGCGGGCCCGGCCGTCGTGTCTTCTCTCTTGCCGTCGTTGCTGCTCATGGCGTGTGTGCTCCTGTCCCCGGGATCAGTTCGCACAGTAGCTGTACGGGACGTAGCTGCGGTTGTTCCCCTGCGGCGCACCCAGGAACTGCGCGTCGTTGAGGTTCTCCTCCTTCTTCTCGGTGGAGACCGAGAAGCCGAAGCTCAGACCCAGATTCAGTTCGAATCCGTACTCGGCGGCCTCCGTCTGGCCGGTGTACGTGTTCTTGCTGGACAGGCCCTCGTCGAAGAGGAGCTGCCCGAACGGGTCGTCGGCGCCGGGCCGCTTCGTCGGCGCGTGGTCGTCGAACATGTAGGCGAACGGCGCTCCGTTGTCGCCGGTGCCGTCGAGGAACTCCTGGGCGACGGCGCGCTGCTTGTCACCCTCGGGGCCCGGCTTGAGGACGATCGAGTTGGTGACGACCTCGATACCGGACTCGTCGTCGGTGCCCTTGCCGCTGCCGCTGCCGCCGCGCTTGTCGCCGTCCTTCTTGCCGTTGTCGCCGCCGACCGAGACGCCGTCCTTCGTGGCGCCCTTCTCGACCGTACGCGTCATGTCGATGCGCAGCAGCTCACCGGTCGTCTTGTCGTGGCTGACCGTGATGGTGCCGGTCTGGGTGGTGGTCGCGCTCGACTCGCCGCTGATGGGCCCGGCCTCGTAGCCGACCTTGCCCGTGTACTCGATGGCCGCGCTGTACGTGTACGACTTGAGGTTGCGGTAGTTGTTGTCGGTCCAGGTCACCTCGGGCGAGAACTTGAAGCTGCCGCCGAGGGTCGCGCTGAGCTTCGACTCGTCGCCCGCCGACAGCTTCATACCGCCGGCGGCGCTGGCCTCCAGGCCGACCTTGCCGTAGCTGATGTGCCGGTTGCCGAGCTTCTCGTCGATGCGCTTGCGGAGCTGCTCCTCCTCGTACATCGGCCCGCTGTTGAAGAAGTAGGCGATGCTGTTGCCGAGCCCGCCCCCACGCGAGTTGGAGTGCCGGTTGGCCAGCTCGTACGTCTTGAGGTCCTCGATGTCCTCGCGGAACCTGGCCGCGTCCTCCTCGCTGTCGAAGACCCAGGTGTCCCCGTTGGTCACCTTGATCCCGGCACCGAGCTCGACCTTGTCCGAGCCGAACTTGCCCACCTTGGCGCCCGGCTTCCAGTCCTTCTTGGCGGCGACGGACGCGGCGTCGGTGAAGGTCATCATCACCTGCTGGTCCTTGTCGTCGACCTTGCCGTCCTTGTTCACGTCGGTCTTGGACTGGAAGGTCTGCTGCTGGAACCCGTACTCCTCGCCCCACTCGATGAACAGCAGCTTGCCCTTGGCGCCGGCCTTGTCGCTGATCGAGGAGATCTGGCAGAGCGGCGGCTCGTAGTCTGCGTCCGTCTTCGGCGCGGCCTGGCTCTCCTTGCCGCCGCCCGGCGTGCACGGCCCGAACGTGACCAGGCACTTGAGCTGGTCGGCGATGGTCCCGTCGACACCGGTCCCCACCAGTGCCCCGGCGACCGCCGCGACGACCACCACCATGCCCACGTACTCGGTGGCGGAGGTGCCGCGGTCCCCTCGCGGCCCCACTCTGACCCCTCGTACCGGTTCCCGCCTCATCCGACCGTCCCCCTCGGTGGACCGCACAGCTCCTCTGTATGCGGAATCGGATTCGGAGCGTACGGAGGGGCCGGACCCGGTTGCGTGGGTCCCTGGACCCAACCCGGACCCAAAGACCACCAGTTGCCTGGTGGCCGCTGTTCGGGTCGGCTACTTTCAAGTTCAAATGAAACATGGGTTAACGCCTGACTGCTTCGCCCGCTTTTGGTGGTGCGTACGATGTGCGGGCCGCACCACCGACATCGGTGAGGTGTTCTCTGCGCCCTAAGTCGTGGATAAAGTGCTGAGCAGTAGTTGAAGCTGTTTCCAAGCGGAAGTGCGCGGAAGGGCTGCGACGAGCTGTACCCAGCAGGAGAGAACCGCGGTCACCGGAACTCCGGCGGCCGAGCTGAACGGGGATCCAGGTGTCAACCGCCATAGCTGTCACCAGTTACGATCTGGTGCTGCCACCGACCGACCAGCAGACGCCCACGGCGGCCCTGCTGCAGGCGCCCGATGCCCAGCCTCTGGAGGCTGCGCTCGCGGACATGCAGGTCTTGGTCGAGCAGCACGGTTATGTCGTCGCGCTCTATCCCGCCTCCATCCCGGTGGCGCACGAGCGGCGGCTGCACACGGTCCGTTCCGTCCTGGAGAGCGACCGGATCGCCCTCCTCAAGCTGGACCTGCCACCCCTCGGGCTCGCCGTACTCGTACGGCAGCTCCGACAGTTGTCGATCTGTGACTTCAGTGCCGGAGTCGTCGCTTCGGCGGCCCGGCTGCTCTCGCACTACATCCACGCCGGCGCGCTCCTCAACTCGGTCACCAAGCTGGACCGCGTCCCGGTGAGCCTCAAGGCGCACGCCAAGTCCTGGATGCCGGGCACGCAGTTCGGCGTACTCGCCAACCCGGACCCCCAGCTGATCAAGATCGGGAACGGTGAACTCACCGGTCCCGAATTCGGCACGCAACTGCTGGTCGGAAAGGGACAATTGCAATCGGACTGGGTGACCGCGACACTCGCTCCGGCCTGGCAGGTGCAGGGAGTGGAGGAGATGTCACTGCTCGCGGACTCACCCCGCTGGTGGGGAACGTCCAAGATGGTGGAATTCGCCGCGTTCCTGCCGGACATCTCCGTTCTCTACCAGCTGGTTTCATCCGTACGGCGAGAGGTGTGTTCCTGGTGCGGTCTCGAACTCATCGGTGATCGTTGCGGATTCTGCTCGGCTCCGCTCCCCGCCGCTGAGAACCAAACCCACGGTTCGGGTGTCTTGAATCAAGGAACACCAACCCGCCAGGGGTCGTAGCCCGCCGCCAGGCGGTCCGTACGGGCCGGAGGCGGCAGCCGGCACCGCGCGGCGACCGCAGCCCCCGTACCTGCCCCCCGCCACGTCAGTCCCCGTCCCACGTCTTCGAACGAGGTTGTCCCGCTCATGAATTCACGGCAACGCCGCGGCATCATTCTTCTGCTCCTCTCGGTCCTCTGCGCCTTCGGCGCCTTCGCCGGCGTGCTCTCGGTGATCAGCGACGTGAATTCGAAGGTCGGACCCGAGGTGGCCGCGTACCGGCTGAAGGCGGATGTCGCCCCCTACACGGCGCTGGAGGAGGGGCAGTTCGAGAAGATAGAGATGCCGAAGCGCTGGCTGTCCGACAACGCGGTCACCGACCTCGCCGTCGTCAACGGCAAGATCGCCGTCACCCAGCTCAAGAAGGGGTCGCTGCTCCAGGACGACATGATCGTCAAGCGTCCCGCCCTCGCCAACGACGAGCAGGAGATCGCGATCATGATCGACGCCGCGACCGGCGTCGCGGGCAAGATCAACGCGGGCGACCTGGTCAACATCTTCGCCACCTTCTCCGCCGAGAACGAGGGCGCCAAGGCGCAGTCCAGGATCATCGTCCCCAACGCCAAGGTCATCGACGTCGGTTCGCTGACGCCGCTGGAGCCCAAGGAGGACGACCGGGGCAGCAGCACCGGACCGCGCTCGGCCGTGCCGATCACCTTCGCCCTCAAGACCAAGGACGCCCAGCGCGTCGCCTACGCCGAGTCCTTCGCACAGCACGTACGCCTCGCCCTGCTTCCCGACGACAGCCCGACCACGCTGCGTCCCGGGGAGAGCACCTACACCCTCGAAGGGGACAAGTGAGGGACGAATGACGACCAGAATTCTTCCGGTCGTCGGCGATGCCGACGCCGCCAGATCCGTCACCACCCTGCTCAGCCAGCTCCCGGACGCGGAGCCGGCCGGGCCGGTCGGTGACTCCACCTCGCTGATCGACACCCTGGCCAGGCTGGCCGCGGAGTCGATCGACGAACTGCCGGAAGTAGTTCTGGTACATGAGCGGATCGGCCCCGTCCCAGCTCTTGAGCTGATCCGGGAGGTGGCCCTCCGCTTTCCCGCGGTCGGGGTCATCCTGGTCACCGCCGACGCGAGCCCCGGCCTCTTCTCGGCCGCGATGGACTCGGGCGCGCGTGGACTGGTGGGGCTGCCGCTCTCGTACGAGGAACTCGCCCAGCGCGTCCAGGCAGCCGCCGCCTGGTCCGTGGGCGTACGGCGCCATCTCGGCCACGGCGGCGACGTGTTCACCGGCCCCGGTGGCACCGTCGTCACGGTCAGCGGGGCGAAGGGCGGCGTCGGCACGACCGTGGCCGCCGTCCAGCTCGCCCTCGCCGCCAAGGCGTCGGGCATGACGGTGGCCCTCGCCGACCTGGACCTCCAGGCCGGTGACGTCGCCTCCTACCTGGACGTGCAGTTCCGCCGCTCGATCGTGGACCTCGCCACCATCCAGGACATCTCGCCCCGCGTGCTCCAGGACGCGGTCTTCACCCACCCCACCGGGATAGGACTGCTCCTCGCGCCGGGGGAGGGGGAACGGGGCGAGGAGATCAACGACCGCTCCGTACGCCAGATCGTCAGCGCGCTCCGCAACCGCTACGAGGTGGTGATCATCGACTGCGGCACCCAGACGACCAGCGCGAACGCGGCGGCGATCGAGATGGCCGACACCACCCTGCTGCTGACCACTCCGGACGTGGTGGCGGTCCGGGCGGCCAAGCGCATGGTCAAGCTCTGGGACCGGCTCCAGATCCGCAAGGCGGAGGAGACCACGATCGTGGTGAACCGCTACATGCGGAACACCGAGATCCAGCCGCCGCTCATCGAGAAGATCACCAGCACCAAGGTGTCGCGGGTGGTCATCCCGGCGAACTTCAAGGAGCTCCACGCGGCGGTCGACGCGGGCAGGATGCAGGACCTGGAGTCCAAGTCGACGGTGAAGCAGGCGCTCTGGGGGCTCGCGGGGGAGCTGGGACTGGTGAAGACTTCCGAAGGGGCGGAGAAGCAGGGGAAGTTCAAGGGAGACCGGGGGTCGGTCGGGGTGCGACGCGGACGGTCGAAATGACCGGAACGGCTGCGGTGACCAGAGGGATGACGAGGCTGAGGGGGCACGTTGAACCATGAGCAATCCACAGATACGGCCAGATGAACCGGGCGGCGTGACCCCGGTACCGGGCCCGCGCCGGTTCCTCGGCCGTGCACTCGACGACCGCGGCCAGGCCGCGGTCGAGTTCACCGGCCTGATGCCGGTCATCCTGGCCACCGCCGTCCTGCTCTGGCAGGCGGCGCTGGTCGGCTACACCTTCTCCCTCGCGGGCAACGCCGCCGACGAGGCCGTACGGGCCGGGACCGTGGCCCTCCCGGGGTCGCGCGACGCGGCGTGCGAGGAGGCCGGCGAGAAGGACCTGCCAGGGGCCTGGGACTCCACCATCGACTGCTGGACCGAGGGCGACCTCGTCAAGGCGCAGGTCGACCTCAAGGTCCCGGTGCTCTTCGCGGGCTCGGTCAATTTCCCGTTCACCGTTCCGGGCCGGTCGGCCGCCGTTAAGGAGAGCTGACCATGCCCGAGCGGACCCCGCGCAGCCAGGACAGGGGCCAGGCGGCCATCGAGTTCGCCGGCCTCATCACCCTCCTGCTCTTCATCGGCCTCACCGCCATACAGCTCGGTCTCGCGGCGTACGCCGTCCAGCAGGCCGGCACGGCGTCCCGCGCCGCCGCCCGCGCGGCCTCCCAGCACGACTCCGGTTACGCCGCCGTCGGCAAGGACTCGATGAGCGACTGGCTGGCCGACGACGCCGACATCCAGACGCCGCAGTACTTCGGCGACGAGATCACGGTCACCGCGACCGTCCCCATCCCGGCGATACTGCCGATCCTCGACTTCGGCGAAGCGGAGAGAAGCGCCACCATGCCCCGTGACTGACCGCAGCGGCCGGGCCCGCACCGTACGGACGCACCACCCGAGCACCACACCAGCACGACCTGGGAGTTGAGGACATGAGCCTGAGGGCGCGCATCAACAGCCCCGAGCCGACGAACGGGCTGAGCGAGGAGAGCCTGCTCGTCGGCGTGTACCGGGCCAAGCTCCTCGAGGAGATCGACCTCGCGGAGATGTCCGCACTGGCCGCGGCCGAGCGCCGGGCCCGGCTCGAACGCGTGCTGGGCCACATCATCAGCCGTGAGGGCCCCGTGCTCTCCTCCGGCGAGCGCTCCCAGCTCATCCGCCGCGTCGTCGACGAAGCCCTCGGCCTCGGCATCCTGGAACCCCTGCTCGAAGACGCGTCCATCAGCGAGATCATGGTGAACGGCCACGAGCAGGTCTTCGTGGAGCGCAGCGGCCGGCTGGAGATGCTGCCGATGCGGTTCACCTCCAACGAACAGCTGATGCAGACCATCGAGCGCATCGTCTCCACCGTCAACCGCCGTGTGGACGAGGCGAATCCGATGGTGGACGCGCGACTGCCGTCCGGCGAGCGTGTCAACGTCATCATCCCGCCGCTCTCCCTCAGCGGCCCCATTCTCACGATCCGCCGCTTCCCCCGGGCCTTCACCCTCCAGGAGATGATCGCCCTCGGCTCGCTCGACGAGCAGATGATGATCCTGCTGTCCGGGCTGGTCCGCGCGAAGTTCAACGTGATCGTGTCCGGAGCCACCGGTACCGGTAAGACGACCCTCCTCAACGCCCTGTCCGGCCTCATCCCGGACGGCGAGCGCATCGTCACCATCGAGGACTCCGCCGAACTCCAGCTCCAGCAGCAGCACGTGATCACCCTGGAGACCCGTCCGGCCAACGTGGAGGGCAAGGGCCAGATCACCATCCGCGACCTCGTACGCAACTCCCTGCGTATGCGCCCCGACCGCATCATCGTCGGTGAGGTCCGTGGCGGTGAGACGCTCGACATGCTCCAGGCGATGTCCACCGGTCACGACGGATCCCTGGCCACGGTCCACGCCAACAGCGCCGAGGACGCGCTGATGCGACTCCAGACCCTGGCATCGATGTCGGAGGTCGAGATCCCCTTCGTGGCGATCAAGGACCAGATCAACAGCGCCGTCGATGTGATCGTCCAGCTCACCAGGCACGCCGACGGCTCCCGCCGGATCACCGAGATCGCCATCGTCGACTCCCACGGCCGCGAGGAGTACCGGATCGTCTCGGTCTGCCGCTACCTCGCCCAGCCGATGTCCGCCGACGGCCGGATCCACGGCCACTTCGAGTACTACCCGCTGCCCCGCCGGATCGCGGACCGCCTCTACATGCGGAGCGAGCCCCTTCCCCCCGCCTTCGGAGTCGCCGAGTCCGAGGAGCAGCTCGCACTCCGGAAGTCGGCCGCCTGATCCCCGGCCACCACCACAGTCCCTGCCCGCCGCTCACTCAGAAGGTCCCCGCACGACATGGATAATCTCCCGCTCCTGACGATAGGCATCACACTGCTCATGTGTGTGCTCGGCGTCGTCGGCGTGCACGTCTACTCGGCGGGCAAGGCCCAACGGCAGGTCCTCGTCGACCGGATGTCCCAGACGGGCCAGATGGCGGCGGTCGGCGGCCGGCGGCAGCGCTTCGTCGGGATCGACCGGCGGCTCCGCAGGACCGGCATCGGCAAGCGCATCGAGCGCAAGATCGCCGTGACCGGTCTCGACCTGTCGCCCGGTGAGTACGCGATCTACGTCCTCGCCGGCCTGCTCGCCGTCTACTTCATCATCGGCGCCATCTTCGCCCCGTTCTTCGGCGTGCTGGCGGCCCTCGTCGGAGTCTGGGGCGGCAACGCGTTCCTCAACTGGCAGCGCACCAAGCGGACAGAAGCGTTCATCAACCAGCTTCCCGAGCTGACGCGCGTGCTCGCCAACGCCACCCAGGCGGGCCTCGCGATGCGTACGGCCCTGGTCATGGCGTCCGAGGAACTCGACAACCCGGCCGGCGAGGAGCTGCGCAAGGTGGCCGACCAGCTGGCCGTCGGACACTCCCTGGACGACGCGCTCGGCGAGCTCGCCGAGCGGCTGCCCTCCCGGGAACTCGTCGTACTCGTCACCACACTGATCCTCTCCAGCCGCGCCGGTGGCCAGGTCGTCAGCTCGCTGCGCAACCTCACCGAGACACTGGAGGAGCGCAAGGAGACCCGGCGAGAGGTCAAGACGATGCTCTCCCAGATCCAGGTCACCGCGCTCGCCGTGCCGATGCTCGGCCTCGGCTTCCTGCTGATGATCAACGCCACCACGCCCGGGGCGCTCGACAAGATGACCGGTTCGACGCTGGGACAAGTCGGCACCGTAATCGCCTTCGCCCTCTACGGCGTCGGCTTCTTCTTCATCCGCCGCATGTCCCGCATCCAGGTCTGAGAAAGGAGGGCACGCACCTCATGGAACTTCTGCTTCCGGCCCTCATGGGACTCGCCATCTACGGCGTCTTCCACGGCATCCGGCTCTACCGCGCCGACGCCAAGCTCCCCGGCGACCTGGCCGTGGCCCTGGAGGTCGGCGCCACCCGCACCACCGCGGTCGGCTCCGGCATCGACCGCATGGGCATGCGCTACGCCCCGTCCGTACTGCGGATGATGGGACCCAAGCGGGTCGACGCGCTGCGCCGCCGCCTCGACATGGCGGGCAACCCCGGCGGTATGACCGTCGACCGGTACGCGGCCCGCCGCGCCGTCT
Organism: Streptomyces sp. NPDC104581; assembly: GCF_055583685.1. Classification (NCBI taxonomy): domain Bacteria; kingdom Bacillati; phylum Actinomycetota; class Actinomycetes; order Kitasatosporales; family Streptomycetaceae; genus Streptomyces; species Streptomyces sp. NPDC104581. The sequence goes on along the minus strand of NZ_JBVJNN010000030.1, from coordinate 43,251 downwards.
ACGGCGCGCTCGGCACGATGGCCGCGCTCTCCCTGATCGTCCGCGGCCAGACGGTCATCGCGGTCGTCGCCTTCGCCTACGGCATGGTCTGGACCGACGTCATCATCCGCAGCGCCATCCGCCGGCGCCGCGCGGACATCGAGCGCACCCTGCCGGACTTCCTCGACGTTCTCGCGGTCGTCGTCTCCGCCGGCCTCGGCTTCCGCCAGGCCCTGGAGCGCGTCGCGGAGAAGTACAAGGGCCCCTGGTCCGACGAACTGCGCATCACACTGCGCCAGATGGACATGGGCGTGGGCCGCCGCGAGGCGTTCGACCAACTGCGCAAGCGCAACGACTCCGAACAGGTCTCGATGTTCGTCACCGCGCTCCAGCAGGGCGAGGAACTGGGCGCGCCGATCGTCGACACCCTGATCCAGATCGCCAACGACATGCGCCGTACCGACGCCCAGAGCGCCCGGCGGACCGCGGCGCAGGCGGTTCCCAAGACCACGCTCGTCGTGACCATGGTGATGCTTCCGGCGACCATGATCCTGATCGTCCTGAGCTTCTACTACGGTTCCGGTGTGGACTTCGGGGAGATCCTCTCCGGGGGCTGACGCCCCGCGCGCACCGGCGCGAGGACGCCGGCACCCGGACCAGACCGAGACCCATCCGAGCGGGAGGTGACCCCATGGCTTCACGGAAGACGACCCTGACCGGCGGAATCCGCAGCGAGACCCCCGGTACGGCCGCCACGCCGAACCACCTCCCGCCGCTGCCGATCCAGGTCAACGCCCTCCAGGCGCTGTGCCGTCAGACGTTCGGCTTCCGGATGGCGATGATCGTCCTGGCCGCGCCGTTCGCACTCGACCGCACGGCGCCCGGACTCGCGACCTGGCTCGTCGGCTCCTCCGTGCTCGTCACGTTCATGGTCTCCTACGTCCTGCTGCGGGACTGGGAGCGCTTCGGTCCCATCCTGCTGCGCCACCCGTCGCTGCTCGCCGTCGACATGCTCTTCGGCGCGCTGCTGCTGGCCACCGCGTCACCGGACTCGACCCTCGCGTACGTCACCATCTGTACGCCGCTGCTCGCCGGCCTGGTCTACGGCTGGCGCGGCGCCGCGCTCTTCGCGGTGCTCCAGGCCCTCATCGTGGCCGGCGCCTACACCGTCAACGACGAGGTGGAAGCGGGCTTCAACGCGCTTCTCCTGCCCGGGCTGTGCGTGATCGCCGGTGCCATCGGCAGCACCCTGCGCAACCTCATGCTCGGCTTCGGCACCGCCAGCCAGGCGCTCACCGAGGCCCGCGCCCGGCTCGCGGTCACCGGCGCCGTCGAGGAGGAACGGGCCCGGCTCGCCCGCGAGATGCACGACTCGGTGGCCAAGACCCTGCACGGTCTGGCGATGGCCGCCGACGGCCTCGCCAGCACGGCCGACCGCATGGACCCGCTCACCGTCAAGCACCAGGCGGAACTCGTCGCGCGCTCGGCCCGCCGTGCCGCGGCCGAGTCCCGCGAACTCCTCTCCGACCTGCGCCGGGAGTCCGGTCTCGACGGCGGGGTCGACGTCGTCGCCGAGCTCAAGTCGCGTACGGAGGACTTCACCCGGCGCCACAGCGTCCCGGCGTCCTTCCGTCAACTCGGCGAGACCGCCATGCCGCCCATCCCGCACGCCGTGGCCAGGCAGGCCCTGACCATCGCGAGCGAGGCCATGGAGAACGCGAAGCGGCACGCGCACCCGACATACCTCGACGTATCGGCGGGCGTGGTGCGCGACGTGCTGCGCATCAGCGTGTACGACGACGGGAAGGGCCTGCCCGAGGGCACCTCGCTCGAAGACCTCCGCCGGGCAGGCCACTTCGGCCTTGTCGGCATGGTGGAACGCGCGGCGTCGATCGGGGCCCGTATCCGCATCGGCAGGGGCCGGGCGGCGAAGGGCACCGAAGTACGGCTCGAACTCCCCCTCACGGCCCTGGGGCTGCCGCCGGGACAGCGTCCGCGGCAGCACCCCGCGCCACAGCTGAACTGAAACCGTCCGCGGTACGTCCCGGAGCAGCAACCCGCCCATCGTCCCCACCCATGAGAGGAGGCCGCAGCCATGCCGGACGACATCTCCCGGAGTTCCGGGCAGCACTGGACACAGCAGTCGCACGTATCGCAGCACTCGTCCTCGCACGCCACCCCGATCAGCTCGGAGCACACCGCGGGAGTCCCCACGTCAGCACCGCCGGCGGCATCCGGAGGATTCCCCGCCCTGCCAGGGCCGATGCCCACGACGCCCCCGCTGCGCGTCGTGGTCGCCGACGACAACCCGGTCGTACGCGCGGGTCTGACCGTCCTGCTGTCGGGCCGTGACGACATCGAGGTCGCCGCCGAGGCGGTCGACGGCCGCCAGGCGTACGAGCAGACGGTGCAACACAAGCCGGACGTGGTCCTGCTGGACGTCCGGATGCCGGGGGTCGACGGGATCTCCGCACTGCCGCACCTGGTGAGGCTCGCGCCGGTGCTGATGATGACGTACAGCCGGGAGAGCGAGATCGTCCACGAGGCGCTGCGGCTGGGCGCGGGCGGCTATCTCGTCCACGGCGAGTTCACGGCGGACCAACTGGTCGCCGCCGTGCGGGACATCAAGCAGGGCCGGGCCCACTTCACGCACTCCGCGTCCAGCGCGCTCCTGGCGAGCGTCCGGGACGGGGGCGGCGCGGACCCGGGCGCCGGTGCGCTCCCCGAGGGTCTGGGGACGGCGTTCACCGGTCCCGGCTACCAGCCGGCGCCACCGAGCCATTCGTCTGCAAACGCACACGCCGGTCATGGGCATCCGCCCTACGTTTCTCCGGCAAACCGGCAAGTAACACCCGGTGATCGGGAGTTGAACCGGCAACAATTTGCTCAAAGGTCTTCGCTTTCGCAAGCGAATGTGGCACATTCATCTCAAGCACAGGCGATGCCGGGGATGCCCGGCACGGCCGGGGCGGCCGGGTCTCCGGAGGGCCTCTACTCGGAGCTGAGCCAGCGGGAGGTGGAGATCATGGACCTGATCGCGTCGGGAATGACGAATCAGCAGATCGCCTCCGCCTGCTTCATCAGCCAGAAGACCGTCAAGAATCACATCAATCGCATCTTCGCCAAACTGAACGCCGGCAGCCGGGGCGAGGCCATCGCCTTCTGGCACGGGGCACGAGGGGGGTCGGCCGGTCGTGGCTGAGCGCACTGGGGGCCGCGAGGGCCGTCGCCGGAACATCGGGACCCGGCAAGCGGGTTGGGCCCGGCCTTGGGCCTTGGGGCCCATGCCGTGGGGTGTCGTCACGTCGTACTTTTCTCATGTCGCCAGCGGCCCCGGCCAGGAGGAAGCCGGAAGCGCGAGCGACACCGAGGACTCGTACGAGTCGGCCGGTCACCGGCCGGCCGACACCAAAGGGGAAGCTCATGTCGAACGTCACGCTGAAGGCCGCCACCAACGCCAAGCTCTACGTCGGCACCTGGGCGAACACGGCCGTCACGGCGATGAAGCGCCGCAGCGACAAGGGTCAGGGCGCGGTCGAGTACGTCGGCGTCATCGTGCTGGTGGCGCTGATCATCGCCGCGATCGTGGGCTCGGGTGTGGCCGACGAGATCGCGAACGGTCTGACCGAGAAGGTCGGCGAGATCCTCGGCGGCTGATAGTGCGCAGATCCCGCGAAGCAGGGCAGGCCGCCCCCATCTACATCACGATGGTGGCGGGCCTGCTCTTTCTCGCGCTCGCGTTCTTCGCGGTCGGCCAGGCAGGCGCCACACGCAACGGCGCCCAGTCCGCGGCCGACGCGGCAGCACTCGCAGCGGCCCAGGAATCCCGGGACCAGTTCCGACTCGACCTCCTGGGCAACCTTCTCCAGCCCGGCTATCTGGACGACATCTTCAACGGCAACCCGCTCGGGACCTTCAACGGCTGCGCCGAGGCCACCCGCTTCGCCGACAAGAACGAAGCGGACCTCGACACCTCCAAGCCCTCCGGCGGATGCGGCTGGACGGGTGACGGCCGGTGGGGCTTCACCGTCGACGTCATCACCCAGAAGCCGATGGGGGACAGCGTCCTCCCGGGCACCGAGGACGAGAAGGCCGAGGCCCACGCCACGGCCGTCGTCGAACCCCGGTGCACCTTCAAGCCGGCGGAGGACGACGAACCGCCGGCCGAGGAGGAGCCCGAGGAGCCCGGTGAGGGTGACGAGGGTGAAGAGGAACCGGTCTCTCCGGGTGAACTCGTCTGTGACGGCAAGGGTCTGAGCATCGACCCGGTTAATCCTGTGCTGCCTGACATGTCTGTCCTGTTCTCCGTCCGACTGGCCGAGGACTGACCGCGAGTGAACGCAAAGGAACAATTACTGATGAATATGCGGCATGGAACGAAGGCCCGGAAGGCGGCGGGAAGCGTCCTCGCAGCCGTGGCACTGACCGTGTCCCTCGCGGCCTGCGGCGGAGGGGACGACGGCGGGGACGACGACGCGGGCAAGTCCTCGTCGTCCTCCGCGCCGGCGGCCGACAAGACGGAGGACGACGGCGGGAACACCGTGCCGGACACCAGCCAGACACTGGCCACGGTCAACGGCAGCGACGGATTCCAGGTGGTCGTCCACACCGCCGCGCGCGACGACGGCGGGTTCCTGACCGTCACCGGAACGATCAAGAACACCGGCGACAAGAAGACGGGCGTACCCACCGAGTGGAACGGCCGTGAGACACAGGTCCAGCGGACCGGCCGTTCCCTCGCGGGATTCACCCTCGTCGACAAGGCGGAGAAGAAGCGCTACTACGTGCTGCGGGACACCGACGCGAACCCGCTGACCACCACCGGTATCGGCCTCGTGGACGCGGGCGCCAGCGAGGCGTTCTTCGCCCAGTTCCCCGCCCCGCCGGACGGGACGACGCAGGTCGACCTCCAGATGCCCACGATGCCCACCGCGACGATTGAGATCTCCTGATGCGTGCCCTGACGCGGCGCACGGGCCGGGCGGGCGTACGGCCCGCGGCGACGGCCGTGGCGGCGGCTGTCCTGTTCACCAGTGTGCAGTTCACCTTGGCGGCGAGCGCGTCCGCCGACGAGTCCCCCAGCACACCGCCGGGGACCGAGTCGACCCAGCCGCCGCCCGAGGTCGACGGCAACAGCTCCGGCCTCAAGCTCCGTGACGGTGCCACCCTCGCTCCCGCGAAGGTGCTGCCGATCATCTCGGTGGTCGAGTCCGAGGGCGGCGAAGAGCGCCGCGAGGACACCAGCGAGAGTGTGAAGTTCGCGCTCCAGGCCGAGGTTCTCTTCGGCAAGGACTCCGCGAAGCTGTCCGGGGCGGCGAACGCGCGGATCGCCGAGGTCGCCGCGGAGATCGAGAAGCAGGGCGCCAAGAAGGTCCGGGTCTTCGGCTTCACCGACAACCTCGGCTCGGCCGCCCATGGAGACGTGCTCTCCAAGCAGCGCGCCGAAGCCGTACACGGTGTTCTGGAGAAGGAGTTGTCCTCCGCCGGGATCACCTACGAGATCCGTGGCTACGGCGAGCAGTTCCCGATCGCCGACAACAGCGACGAAGAAGGCCGCAAGAAGAACCGCCGTGTGGAGGTCTCCTTCCCGCGCAGCGAGGCGGAGAGCTCCCAGAACTGATCGCTTCGCACGACACAGCGCTGCCCCGGTCGTCCTCCGTTCGGACGACTCGGGGCAGCGCTGTGTGCTGTCGGCCCGAGGAGGGCCGGCACATCCGCCCGGCCGGGCCCACTGCGCTGGTTGGGCCTGGACTTGGGCCTTGGGGCCCATGCCGGTGGGTGTCTCCCCGGCGTACGTTTCTCATGTCGCCAGCGAGTCCGGCCAGGAGGAAGCCGGAAACGCGGGGCGGCACCAGAGACTCGTACGAGTCGGCCGGTCACCGACCGGCCGTCACACAAGGGGGAAGTTCATGTCGAACGTCACGCTGAAGGCCGCCACCAACGCCAGGCTCTACGTCGGCACCTGGGCGAACACGGCCGTCACCGCCATGAAGCGCCGCAGCGACAAGGGCCAGGGCGCCGTCGAGTACGTCGGCGTCATCGTCCTGGTCGCCCTGATCATCGCCGCCATCGTCGGCTCCGGTGTCGCGGACGAGATCGCCGGCGGTCTGACCGACAAGGTCGGCGAGATCCTCGGCGGCTGATCAGCCACCGCACCACACACACCCCATCGAGCAGGGCAGGCCGCTTCCATCCCAGGCCAGGATGGAACCGGGCCTGCCCTGCTCGTTTTCCCGGCCTTTGAGCCCCTGTTGGGCCCTGAGGCCCATGACCCGGTCCGAGGGCGGGCCGTAGCGTTGTGGGTATGTTGCCATCGGGGGTAGTACGTCTGGTTCGTCAGGTCCACCGTCGTGCGCGGCCGGCTATGCCGCGCACCGAGACGCGTTTGCTGGGTGCGCTGCGTTGGTCGCAGCGGGGGCAGGGGGCCATCGAGTACGTGGGTCTGGTTGTCGTGGTGGCGGCGATCGTCGGTGCTCTGGTGGGTACGGGTGTGGGGCCGGCGTTGGCTGAGGGGATCAGTACGCAGGTCTGCAGGATCACCGGTGGTGGTGACTGTGGTGGCGGGAGTGATTCCGTCGCGGACGGCGGTGAGGACGATCAGGGTGGGTCCGGTGAGCCGGTCGCGGATGATCCGGCGTCCGACACCGGTGGTGGCGAGGGTGGGAAGTCGCAGACGGAGCTGGATTACGAGGCCGCGCTGAAGGAGCTTCAGGACGCTCAGGCGGCTGAGAAGAGTGATTCCGACAAGGCGAAGGAAGCGGCGAAGGAACTCGCGAAGATCCTGGCCGACGAGTTGGGTATCACGGATGCTCTGGACTGCGTCACCAAGGGCGACATGGGCGCCTGCACGGAGACGTTGATCAATGTGCTGCTCAGCATCGTCGGCGGTGCGGTCGGCAAGTTGGCGGCGAAGTACGGGGCTCCGTGGAAGTGGAAGAAGGCCGTCGAGCTGGTCAAGAAGCTGAAGAAGCACGGCGGTGATCTGTATGACGGTCTCAAGGGTCTGATCAAGAACCGTAAGCGGGTCGACGACGCGGAGGACAAGCTCGCCGACGCGAAGAAGAGACTCGACCAGGAGAAGAAGGACAAACCCAAGGACGGCGACAAACCGAAGTCCTGCGCCGTCAGGCACAGCTTCCTGCCCGGTACCCCGGTGCTGCTCGCGGACGGCAGCCGGACGGCGATCGACAAGCTGCGCGCCGGTATGTACGTCGTCGCCACCGACCCCAGGAGTGGTCGGAGCGAGGCACGCGCGATCGAGCGGACGATCACCACGCACGACGACAAGGACTTCACCCGGCTGACGGTCCGCACCGACTCGGGCACGGACGTCCTCACGGCCACCGACACCCACCCGTTCTGGCTGACCGGCCGTCAGCGCTGGGCGGACGCCGGGGACATCAGGGCCGGTGACGACCTCCGTACGCCCGCCGGCACGTCCGTGCGGGTCACCGCCGTCGAGCGGTACACCAAGCGACAGACCACGCACGACCTCACCGTCAACGGCATCGCGACGTACTATGTCGTCACCGGTGACACCCCGGTCCTCGTGCACAACAACGACTGGTGCACCGACGAGGAGAGGCTCGAAGACGCCGGTGACATCGCCAGTGGCCACGCCGACAACAAGCACGCGAAGGACTTCCCCGGTGTCTCGGCGGAGGACCTCGGCAAGCTCGCCACCGATGTCATGAAGAATCCCTCGCGGACCAAGCCTCTCGGCAGCGGCCGGAAGGCCTACCTCGGCAAGGACGGCACGACCATCGTGATCCATGACCCGATGCATCCGGACGGCGGAACCATCTTCCGCAGGGACCCGGCATCGCTGGAAGACTACTGGACGGAACTCAACTGATGGGCAGCGAAGTGGCGGCGAGCGCACTGCTCGCCGAGGACGAGACGGCGCTGCTGCGGCGCGCGCTCCTGGAATGGGGCGGGCCCGCCCGGTGCTCGGACCAACTCGCCGTCGGTATGGGCTTCGAGAGCGAGCGCGACCTGCTCGACCAGTGCCCCCGGCTGCGGCGGGCGCTCGCCGACGACGCGCCTCTCGCCCCGGTCGACTGGGCACGGATCCTGCTCGCCGTCGAGATCGTGTTCGTCAGCGATCTGGCGGGCACGGGGTTCGAGTGGCCGACGACGACCGGACTCAGTGACGAGGTGACGATCAGGACGCTGCGGTCCGTCCAGCGCAAGCTCGGACGAACCGTCAAGCAGTACTACGGCGAGACCCCGAGCGACGCGCCGCGACCTTAGCGACGCGTGACGTTCCCGAGGGAACCGCACGGCCCGTTCCGCTGTCCCGTACCGGCAGAGGCTCACGTACAGGGGGACGGGTCGTGCGCCGTTCGTGGCCGGAGTCGCGCACCGAGACGCGCTCGCTGGGTGCCTCGACCCCCGCCGACGCGAAGTTCCGCACGGAGGCGGGCCGCGCACGGCCTGTCGGCGGGCGGCACCCTCGTGGCGGTGGTCCCCGCCGGTGTGGACGACGGCTTCCTCACGCACGGCACGACGGTCGGACTCGCGACCGAGCGCGGTGGCTTCCCCGAGACGTACGCGGAGCTGGACCGATTCGTCTCCGAGGCGATGGCCGCACTCGGAGCCGGCCGGGACGACCGGTCCTGAGCACCGGCATCGAATCCACCGCGGGGGACGGCGACGGACAGCCGAGGGTGCCCTTCGGGGCCGGCCTGCGGGACGCGCTCGGCGCGGCCCCACCCGTACCCATGACAGAAGGCCGACCCGCCACGACGCCGGGGTGAACCAGAGGTGACGCGCTTGGGTCCCCGGACCCATGCGAGGCGGCGTGAGCCGCTGTTAGCGTGCAATACCGGTCAGTAGAGAGCGAGATGGGATTCCGATGAGGACGCGCACCGCAGGTACGTCACGGCGGACCGGCACGGTCGCCGCGCTGGCCGCGCTCGTGCTGGGGCTCACCACCGCCTGCGGCGGCGGGGACAGCGGTGGCGGGGACGCCGACAAGCCGAAGAAGCCGGACGCCGCCAACGCCTCGGCGGAGACCGAGGACCCCAAGGATCCCGGGCAGGTCTCGGAGCCGCCGGCCCTGGAGGAGCAGCCGAAGACGGTCGACCCGAAGGTGAAGGGCGTCGGCGCCGGTGGCGGCAAGGAGCTGACGAAGGCCGGGCTGGACGAGGCGGTGCTCGCCACCGGCGACGTGTCGACGTTCAAGGTCGGACCGATGGACGGGCCGCCCGCGCAGGGCGAGACCGCCGACGACCCCGCGTGCGCGCCGCTCACCGCGATGATCAACGGCAGGCCCGAGCCCGGTGCATCGGCCGCCGTCTACCGCCAGCTCGTTGGCGCGAAGACCGGCCGCCCCGCCATCTCCGAGTTCCTCACCACCCACGGGACCCAGGGCGCCACCACCCTCCTCAGCCGGCTGAGCGACGCGGTCAAGGCCTGCGAGGGCGGCTTCAAGGGGAGTGGCGCGGGCAGCAGCCCCTCGACCTACTCGGCCGTCAAGCGCCTCGACATCCCCAAGGCGGGCGACGACGCCCTCGCGTACCAGGTGACGGGCGAGTTCGAGGGCGATCCGGTGCCGCTGGTGTTCCATGTCGTACGCGTCGGCGGCACCGTCGCCACCTTCTACACCGTGAACCTCGAAGGCACCAGGACCCCCGAGATCCCGTCCATCCTGCTCGCGACCCAGGCGGCCAAGCTCAAGTAACGGCGGACGGGCGGACCTTACGCGTCCACGCTCAGCCGTACGCCCGGCCGCACACCCCACCGCTCCATCGCCCCGGCCTCCGCCTCCAGCACGTGCCGGGCCCGCAGCCGGGGCAGCGGCAGCCGGCCGGGCTTGAGCGTATGGACGTCGACGACCTTCAACTCCTTGTCCAGATACGCCACATCGATGGTGAAGCCCATCCGGAACGTGTGGACGCTGCTGCACGGCGTGATCAGCAGCGCCCCTTCGAGCCCGGTCCGCCCGAGCAGCCCCCGCCGCCGTGTGCCGTACGAGGCCGCGATCTCCAGTTCCACCGGCTCGTTCCGGCCCTCGACCGTCAGCCTGCCCTTGCCGTTCTGCCATTTCCCCATGGCGGTAGACCATACGACCCCCTCGCACGGTGTTCGGCAGGGGCGGCAGGATCTGGGCCCGGTGACGGCCGGATGTGGGCCCCAGGACCCATGACCCGCGGCGCGGTCCGCCCTAAGGTCGAGCTGTGTACGCCACGCTGATCGTTGTCGCCGTTATCTGGGGCTCAGCCACCGGGCTCCTCCTGCCGCGCGCCGCGTACCGGCTCTCCGTCGAACCGGAGGACCCGTACCGCGACAGCTGTGAGGCCGGGCACCCGATCACCGGGCCCGCGCGGGGCTGGCTCGGCACCGCGGGCTGCGCGACCTGCGCCGCGGCGGGCGGTGCGGTGACAAGCGCCGGAGCGGCGGGACGTACGGACTCCGTGGCCGCGGTCTCACCGGGGCGCGCGGAGGCCGGCGAGGCCACCCTTCCCCGCGGCGACGTCCGCACAGACGGGCCCGCGACGGCGCCCGGCGCGGACACCACCGCGGGCGGAACCGGCACCCCGGCGGACGGGGCCGACAGCGCCCCGGACCCCGGCGCCGACGCCCACGACGCAGGCGACGACACCGACACCGCGTCCGACACGACGGCCTCCGCGCCCGTCCTTCGCGGCGCGCGCTACGCCCCTTCCGCCCCCGTCGTCGTCATCACCGCCCTCGCGTGCGCCGCGCTCGCCGCCGCCACCGGCCCCCGCCCCGAACTCGCCGTATGGCTGCTCCTCGCGCCCTTCGCCGTACTGCTCGCGCTCGTCGACCGCAATGTGCACCGGCTGCCCGACCAGCTGACGCTGCCGCTCGCAGCTGCCGCCGCCGCGCTGCTCGGGATCGCGGCGCTCCTCCCGCACGACGGCGGCTCCTGGTCGACCGCGCTGCTGGGCGGACTCGTCCTCGGCGCCTGCTACTTCGTGCTCTTCCTGATCAACCCGAACGGCATGGGCTTCGGCGACGTCAAGCTCGCGCTCTCGCTCGGCGTCGTGCTCGGCTGGTACGGCTGGCTGGTGCTCTTCGTCGGCGCGTTCGCCGGATTCCTGCTCGGCTCGCTGTACGGGCTCGGGCTGATACTCCTGCGCCGCGCGAACCGTAAGTCCGCGATCCCGTTCGGCCCCTTCATGATCGCCGGGGCGCTGCTCGGTGTGCTGCTCGGCGCCCTCGCCGTCTGACCCGGCCGTCCACCGCCCTCCACCGCGCGTGAAACCCGGTCGCGGTCCACGGCGCGTGAAATGCGCTCGCCGCCGGTACGGGGCTCCTGCCACCATCCCCTCATGTCCACCACGCCCCCTCCCCGTTCCGCCTCCGGCCCCCGTACCTTCGGCGAGCTGATCGCCGAGGCCGACGCCGTCCCCGTCGACGGCTGGGACTTCTCCTGGCTCGACGGGCGGGCGACCGAGGAGCGGCCACCGTGGGGCTACGCCCGTGCCATGGGCGAGCGGATGGGCCGCGCCACCGCCGCCCTCGACATCCAGACCGGCGGCGGTGAAGTCCTCGCCTCCGTACCGAAGCTGCCGCCCCTGACCGTGGCCACCGAGTCGTGGCCGCCGAACGTCGCCCGTGCCACCGCGCTCCTGCACCCGCTCGGTGTGGCGGTCGTCGGCGACCACGACGAGCCGCCGCTGCCCTTCGGGGACGAGGCGTTCGACCTCGTCGTCAGCCGCCACCCGGTACGGGCGTGGTGGACGGAGATCGCCCGGGTCCTGCGGCCCGGCGGCACCTACTTCTCCCAGGAGGTCGGCCCGGCCAGCGTCTTCGAACTGGTCGAGTACTTCCTGGGACCGCGGCCGCCCGGGGCGCGTGCCGCACGCGATCCCGAACGGGCCGCGGCGGCGGCCGGGGCCGCCGGGCTGGACGTGGTGGATCTGCGAACGGCCGAGCTGCGCACCGAGTTCCACGACATCGGCGCCGTCGTCTACTTCCTGCGGAAGGTGATCTGGATGGTGCCCGGCTTCACCGTCGACGGACACCGGGACCGACTCGCCGCGCTGCACCGCCGTATCGGGACCGAGGGCCCCTTCGTGGCCACCACGACACGCTTCCTGATCGAGGCGGTCAAGCCCGGCCTGGCCTGACCGGGCACCCGCCCGCGCGCGACCGCGCCGGCAGTCAGGCGCGCGCCCCGACCGGCACCGGCCCGACCGTCGGCCTCGGTACGCCCTGAAGAATCTCGCCGGTCCGCTCCACCCGCTCGTCCTCCACGTACTCCCATCGGGTGGCGACTTCTCGCCAACGCGCCGCCCCTCTCCGCACGCGCAGCACCGCTGTCCTGGGCCTTTACCTGTCCGGCACAGCGATCGGGTGACTCCGGAACGTGACGACGGTGCTGCGTGGCACGCAGCACCACTTACGAAGGGTTATGGTGGAAACCCCCCCTCGGGCCGGTCCGTATCCCCCCCACGGACCGGCCCGTTTTTCATGTCCGCGCCGAGGTCAGCCGCGCCCGGCCCAGATGTTGGTGCCCTCGGTGTCCACGGCGAAGGCGTCGATCTCCGTCAGCTCCTCGGCCGACAGCGCCGCCCCGGACAGTGCCGCCACGTTCTCCTCCAGCTGCTTCACGCTGGACGCGCCGATCAGCGCCGATGTCATCCGCTCGTCGCGCAGCACCCAGGTGATCGCCAGCTGCGCCAGCGACTGACCGCGCCGCCGGGCGATCCCGTCGAGCCCCTTCAGCCTCCGCAGGACCTCGTCCGAGAGCAGACCGGGGTCCAGGGACTTGCCCTGGGTGGCCCGCGAGCCCTCCGGGATCCCCGTGAGGTACTTGTCCGTCAGCAGGCCCTGCGCCAGCGGTACGAAGGAGATGCAGCCCATGCCGGCCGACTCCAGCGTGTCGAGCAGACCGTCGTCCTCGATCCAGCGGTTGATCATCGAGTAGGAGGGCTGGTGGATGAGCGCCGGGACGCCCATCTCCTCCAACAGCCGTGCGGCCTCGGCGGTCTGCTCCGCCTTGTACGACGACACCCCCACGTAGAGCGCCTTGCCCTGCCGCACCGCCGACGCCAGCGCGCCCATCGTCTCCTCAAGAGGCGTGTGCGGGTCGAAGCGGTGCGAGTAGAAGATGTCGACGTGGTCGAGACCCATCCGCTTGAGGGAGGCGTCCAGCGACGACATCAGATACTTGCGCGAACCCCATTCCCCGTACGGCCCGGGGTGCATGAGATAACCGGCCTTGGTCGAGATGACCAACTCGTCGCGATAGGCCGTGAAGTCCTGCGCGAAGATCTTGCCGAAATTCAACTCGGCCGATCCGGGCGGCGGCCCGTAGTTGTTCGCGAGGTCGAAGTGCGTGACGCCGAGGTCGAAAGCGCGGCGCAGGATCGCGCGCTGCGAGTCGAGGGTCCGGTCGTCGCCGAAGTTGTGCCAGAGGCCGAGGGAGAGCGCGGGCAGCTTGAGGCCGCTGCGCCCGCTGCGCCGGTACTCCATGGAGTCGTACCGGTCCCGGGCCGCGAGATAAGAGGGGAATTCAGTCACGAGTCCTTCCTTATCACGTACTTGTGACAGGCCGGGTTGGGCCCTTGTGCCGCCCGCGCAGTAATGTGACGGCTTCGGGTGCCAGGGGCGGTCCCCATCTCTCGCGGACGGCCTTCCCCGTGGTGGACGGGCGCCCCCGCGGGCCGCCTGGCGGGGCGGTCCCCATCAGAAACCGAAGAGGTGGACTCAGTGAACTTGCGCGACCTGGTGTACAGGCTCTACGCACGCCGGGTGGAAAGGCGCCTCGATCACACCCAGGTGCTGCCCAAGCACATCGGCGTCGTCCTCGACGGGAACCGCCGCTGGGCCAAGGCCTCCGGGGGTACGACCGAACAGGGGCACAAGGCCGGCGCCAGCAAGATCCAGGACCTGCTCGGCTGGTGCGACGAGACGGACGTCGAGGTGGTCACCCTGTGGCTGCTGTCCACGGACAACCTCGACCGCGCCGACAACGAGCTGATCCCCCTCCTCGGCATCATCGAGAACGCCGTGCGCGACCTCGCCGCCGACGGCCGCTGGCGCGTCCACCACGTCGGCACGATGGACCTGCTGCCCGCCCGTATGCAGACCGTCCTCAAGGAGGCCGAGCAGGCCACTCGGAACAACACCGGAATACTGGTCAACGTCGCCGTCGGCTACGGCGGCCGGCAGGAGATCGCCGACGCGGTCCGCTCTCTCCTCCTGGACCACGCGAGCAAGGGCACCTCGTTCGAGGAGCTCGCCGAGATCGTCGACACGGACCTGATCGCCTCGCACCTCTACACCCGCGGCCAGCCCGACCCCGACCTGGTCATCAGGACGAGCGGGGAGACGCGCCTCTCGGGCTTCATGCTCTGGCAGAGCGCCCATTCGGAGTACTACTTCTGCGAAGTGTTCTGGCCGGCCTTCCGCAAGGTCGACTTCCTGCGCGCCCTGCGTGACTACGCGGCGCGACACCGCCGCTACGGAGCCTGACCCCCCGCCCTGCAAGGCATCCGATACCCCTCCCCGGAATCCTCCCCGGCAGCCGCGCCCGGCGGCGTTCACCGCCCCTCGCGGCCTCTCGTCACCCGAGGTTCACGCACCGTCCGTCATATGCCGTGGCATGGCTCCGCGTGTTCGAGGGAATACCTCTCCACAGGTCGACGTCCGAGCAGAACCGTCAGCGATGACGGCGGGCGTCGAATCTCAGCGGTCGGCCCCAGCCGTCCGCCCGGGAGGCCCTTTGCACCAGGACGATCGTGCGGTGACGCGTACGGGCGCCGTGGAGGGCCGGTCCTCGGCCCGCGCACTTGGGCCCGAGTCCGGTCCGCCGTCCGCCGCCAGGCGGGCGACCACAGCCCGTGACGCCGTCGTATTCCGACCTCGTCCGAGGGGGTACGTCCTTCCGTGGTGACCAGCACAAAGCGCCGCATGCCCGACAGGCGCACCTATGTTCTCGACACCAGCGTCCTGCTGGCCGATCCCAACGCCATGTCCCGCTTCGACGAGCACGAGGTCGTGCTGCCGATCGTGGTGATCACGGAGTTGGAGGCCAAGAGGCACCATCCGGAGCTCGGATACTTCGCCCGGCAGGCCCTGCGCCTGCTCGACGACTTCCGTATCCGCTACGGCCGCCTCGACGCCCCCATCCCGCTGGGCGACCTGGGCGGCACGCTGCGCGTCGAGCTCAACCACTCCGATCCCGGCGTCCTTCCGGCCGGCTTCCGATTGGGGGACAACGACTCGCGGATCCTCGCGGTGGCACGCAATCTCCAGGCGGAGGGGTACGACGTCACGGTCGTCTCCAAGGACCTGCCGCTGCGCATCAAGGCGTCGTCGGTCGGCCTGCTCGCCGAGGAGTACCGCGCCGAGCTCGCCATCACCGACTCCGGCTGGACCGGTATGAGCGAGATGGCGCTCTCCGCCGAGCAGGTCGATCTCCTCTTCTCCGAGGAGACGCTGTACGTGCCGGAGCTGGCCGACCTGCCCGTGCACACCGGACTGGTCCTCCAGTCCGAGCGCGGCAAGGCACTCGGCCGGATCACCCCCGAGGGCAATGTGCGGCTCGTCCGCGGCGACCGGGAGGCCTTCGGGATCCACGGCCGCAGCGCCGAGCAGCGCATCGCGCTGGATCTGCTGCTCAACCCGGACATCGGCATCATCTCGATGGGCGGCCGGGCGGGCACCGGCAAGTCGGCGCTGGCCCTCTGCGCGGGCCTGGAGGCGGTCCTGGAGCGCCGTCAGCACAAGAAGGTGATGGTCTTCCGTCCGCTGTACGCGGTCGGCGGGCAGGAACTCGGCTATCTGCCGGGCACCGAGGCCGAGAAGATGAGCCCCTGGGCGCAGGCGGTGTTCGACACCCTGTCGGCCGTCGCCGGCCGTGAGGTGATCGAGGAGGTGCTCGGGCGCGGGATGCTCGAAGTGCTGCCCCTGACGCACATCCGGGGACGGTCGCTGCACGACGCGTTCGTCATCGTCGACGAGGCCCAGTCGCTGGAGCGGAACGTACTGCTGACCGTTCTCTCCCGTATCGGGGCCAACTCGCGTGTGGTGCTGACCCATGACGTGGCGCAGCGCGACAACTTGCGTGTGGGCAGGTACGACGGCGTGGTCGCCGTCGTGGAGAAGCTCAAGGGCCATCCGCTCTTCGCGCACGTCACCCTCAGCCGCTCCGAGCGCTCGCCGATCGCGGCGCTCGTGACCGAAATGCTGGAGGAAGGCTAGATCTCCGCCTGAATGCGGTAGTTGGCGCCGCCCGGCCAAGGACGTAAGAGCCTAGCCGGGCGGCGCTGTGCCATGCCGCCATTTCCGTGAAACTGGTGTGCCAAACGGGGTGTGAGCTATCCCACGCAACGAAGAATTGCCTTGCGGCGTCGGCGTCCGGCAGAGTCTTGCTTCCGTCAGGCCCCGCATACGACACACGTGCATCCTCAGGGATGCGGAACCACACAACTCAACACTTGACGTCGTATGCCGCCCGCGCTTCATCCGGTGCTTCCGCCATGGGAGTTGCCGACGGGCCCGTGTCTCCCGTGACGTGCGGTACGGAGACCAGTGCCAGGGGCACGATTGCATCCGTGAGGTCACGAACACGGACGCTGCTGGAAGGAAACCGTGTGAGCCGGATCTCGGTCCGGGGATTCGCCGTGGCATCAGCTACAGCGGTCACCACCGTCGGCGCAGTCGTGGGAGTCGCTTCGGGCGCTCCCCAGACCTCGGACGACAATTTCGAGGCGACCGCAGCTGACACGACGCTCCTCGCAGACATCCCCGCGGGCCAGCACGCCCAGGTCCAGACCGCGTCGTTGACGCAGCAGGCCGACGTGCAGGCCACTGCCGCCGACGTGGCAGCGAAGAAGTCCGCCGAGGAATCGGCTCGTATCCAGGCGGCCAAGGACGCCAAGGCGAAGAAGGAAGCCGCCGAGGAGAAGGCGGAGCAGGCGCGCGAGGCCAAGCTGGCCGAGGAGCGCGCCAGCCGCGACGAGACGCGTGACTCCTCCGACTTCTCGGTGCAGAGCTCGTACTCCGTCGCCGAAGTCCAGGCCATGGCCCGCCAGATGATCCCCGGCGACCAGTTCCAGTGCTTCAGCAACATCGTGGACCACGAGTCCACCTGGAACTACAAGGCGCAGAACCCGTCTTCGGGTGCCTACGGACTCGTCCAGGCGCTGCCCGGCTCGAAGATGGCCTCCGCCGGCGCCGACTGGCAGACCAACCCGGCCACGCAGATCAAGTGGGGCCTGAACTACATGAACGACCGCTACGGCAGCCCGTGCGGCGCCTGGTCGTTCTGGCAGGCCAACAACTGGTACTAGGCCCGCCGGACCACCCGCTTCCCGCCGGCTCACCAGGCCGCCGGAGCTCAACCCTGTGAAGCCCCTCCCCGTCCTACGGGGAGGGGCTTCGCGCGTGTACGTTCAGGCGGGGCGACTCGGGGAACAAGCAGGCAGTACGACTCGGGGAAGAAGGATGAGCATGTCGAAACTGCCGGGCTGGCTCGGCCGGGTCGGAGCCGAACTCACCGAACTGGGTGAGCGGTTGGGGGAACGGCGGGCCGAGGCCGCGGGCGGCGACGGACCCGCCGGGGGTTCCGCGCGCGACAGCGTCCCGGCACCGCCGGACTACGCGCCCAGCGTGTCCGCCAAGCCGGAGCCCGTCGCGGCGATCCCCTGGGGTATGCGGGTCGCCGCGGAGGCCGCCTGGCGGCTGGTCGTACTGGCCGTCCTGCTCTGGGTGTTGATGAAGATCATCAGCACCGTGCAGCTGGTGGTGATGGCCTTCGTCGGAGCCCTCCTGGTCACCGCGCTCCTCCAGCCCACGGTCGCCCGGCTCAAGAAGTGGGGCCTGCCGCGCGGTCTGGCCACGGCGGTCACCGCCATCGGCGGCTTCATCGTCATGGGCCTCATCGGCTGGTTCGTGGTGTGGCAGGTCGTGGAGAACATCGACGTGCTCTCCGACCGCGTCACCGACGGCATCGAAGAACTCAAACGCTGGCTGCTCAACAGCCCGTTCCATGTGACCGAACAGCAGATCAACGATCTCGCGAAGAGCCTGAGCGACGCGATCGGCACCAACACCGAGGAGATCACCTCCGCCGGTATCCAGGGTGTGACCGTCGTGGTCGAGCTGCTGACCGGGATCCTGCTCGCCGTGTTCTCCACGCTCTTCCTCCTCTACGACGGCCGGCGGATCTGGGAGTGGTCGCTCAAGCTGTTCCCCGCGGCGGCGCGCCCCGGTCTCGCCGGGGCCGGGCCGCGCGCCTGGCGCACGCTCACCGCCTATGTGCGGGGCACGCTGATAGTGGCGCTCATCGACGCCGTCTTCATCGGCCTCGGGCTCTACTTCCTCGATGTCCCGCTGGCGGTGCCGCTGGCCGTCTTCATCTTCCTCGGCGCGTTCATCCCGCTCGTCGGCGCGGTGATCTCGGGCGCGCTCGCCGTGGTCGTCGCGCTCGTCACCCAGGACGTGTTCACGGCCCTGATGGTGCTGATCGTCGTCCTGGCCGTCCAGCAGATCGAGGGCCACGTCCTCCAGCCGTTCATCCTCGGCCGCGCGGTCCGCGTGCACCCGCTGGCCGTCGTCCTCGCGGTCGCGACGGGCGGCCTGGTCGCCGGTATCGCCGGAGCCGTCGTCGCCGTGCCGCTGGTCGCCGTCACGAACACCGTCGTCGGCTACCTCCGCGCGCACAGCCAGGAGCGGGCCATGCGGGGTGGCTCAGGGCCGCACGGCGCGACGGCGCACGACATCGCCCCGACACCCGCGCCGGGCGCCACGGCCGCCACGGCCGCGCCCCCGGCGGGCCCCGAGGGCCCGGCCGCCGCTCCCGCCGCGCCGGTCTCCGACACGCCGCCCGCCGAGCCCCGGAACGGCCAGGAATGATCTCCGAGCCGGAGCTGGAGGGCGAACTCCCCGCGCCGGTGCCCGCGCCGGTGCCGGTGCCCGCCCCGCGGCGCCCGGGGCACCCGGCCGAGACCCTGGGCGCCGGAGGACCGCCCCTGATGGCGGGGCCGCCGCTGCGGCGGCGCCCCTGGGTGTGGGGGCTGACCGGTGTGCTGGTGACCTCGGCCCTCTGGGCGGGCGCCCTGTGGGCGTACGAGAGGGCGGAGCCGGATCTCCAGGGCTACGGGGTCAGCCGCAATCTCTGCCTCGACGCCGATCTCGTGGCGCTCTCCGCCGTTCTGGGCAAGAAGCGGGACCCGTTCGCCGCCGTGGGCGAGGACAAGGCGCTCGACCAGGCCGTCTGCACGGTCAATCTGGTACCGGAGAGGCCGCCGAGGCCCGAGGGGCGTCAGGGGCCGACCGTGCGCGCGTACGCGGAGATCACGTACACGCTGCACAAGAAGACCGATCCGGGGCCGCAGTTCGACGCGTCCCTGATCGAACCGGCCGACCAGGGGGCCGGGGAACAGATCCTCAAGCTCGTCCCCGAAGTGGGGGAGCGGGCCTATCTGGTGAGCCGGCCCGGCGACGAGAGCCCGTCACTGGAGGTCCTCGACGGGCAGGCGGTGCTCTCGCTCTCCGTCGGCCAGGTCACCGAGTACAACGACGTCGATCCGCTGAATCCGGGCTTCGAGAGCGACGACCAGGACATCGTGCACCTCGGCGGTCTCGAACCGGCCATGGTCGAGGACATGCTGGCGCTGATGGACGAGCTCAGGAAGAAGTGACCGGGGCGCCCGCGCGTCCGGGTGTCAGGCGCCCTCGCCCGCGCCGTCCATGACGGCTTCCGCGTCGAGCGTGGTCGCCAGGGCCTGGATCACGGCCGCGATCTTGACGGCCTCCTGGATCGTCTCGCGGTCCACCTCAAGCCTCCGCAGCGCGCGCTCGTGCGCGTCGAGGCAGAGTCCGCAGGCGTTGATCGCGGAGACCGCGAACGACCAGAACTCGACGTCGGCCTTCGGGACGCCCGGATGAGCGGTCGCGGTCATCCGCAGCCCCGCGCGCAGCTCCCCGTACGCGGGGTCGGAGAGCAGGTGCCGGGTCCGGTGGAACACGTTGTTCACCGCCATGAGGGCGGCGGCCGATTTGGCCGTGGTGAAGGCGTCGGGGGAGAGCCGGGACTCGGCCTCGGGCGCCAGCTCGCGCAGCACCCGGGCCGAGCGCGCGGCGATCGCGCACGCCAGCACCGTCCCCCACAGGCGCTGCTGCCCGAGCCCGCCGTGCTCGACGACCGCGTCGAGATTGCGCCGCAGATCCCTGGCGTAGTCGGGTACGGCGGCCTTCAGCGCGTCGAGTGACATCGGGCTTCTCCTGCCTGGGACGGGGCCTACGGTGCGTGGTCGTCGGGCGACTGGTCGCCGGGGGCGCGGCCCTCGCCCGGAGCGGGCGCGTCGCCGGGCCGCTCCGGGGGCTTCGGTGCCTTCGGGGGCCTGCCCCGGCGCGGGATCGGCTTCGCGTTGCCGGGGAGCCGGCCCCCCTCCGCCAGCGCCCGGCGGAGCAGGAACTCGATCTGCGCGTTGGCGCTGCGCAGTTCGTCCGACGCCCATCGTGCCAGGGCGTCGTACACCGCCGGGTCCAGGCGCAGGAGGACCTGCTTCCGTTCGGTCACTGGTAAAGGGTGCCCGTGTTCACGACCGGCTGCGCGGCCCGGTCACCGCAGAGTACGACGAGCAGGTTGCTCACCATCGCCGCCTTCCGCTCGGAGTCCAGCTCGACGATGTCCTGCTCGGTCAGCCGGGTGAGCGCCGCCTCGACCATGCCGACGGCGCCGTCCACGATCAGCCGCCGCGCGGCGACGACCGCGCCCGCCTGCTGGCGCTGGAGCATCGCCGAGGCGATCTCGGGAGCGTACGCGAGGTGGGTGAAGCGGGACTCGATGATGTGCACACCGGCCGCCTCGACGCGGGCGTGCAGTTCTACGGCGAGCTTCTCGGTGATCTCCTCGGCGTTGCCGCGCAGCGAGAGACCGTCCTCCTCGTGGGCGTCGTACGGGTACTCGATCGCGATGTGCCGGACGGCGGCCTCGGTCTGGGTGGAGACGAACTCCAGGAAGTCGTCCACCTCGAAGAGCGCCTGCGCGGTGTCCTCGACCCGCCAGACGACGACAGCCGCCAGTTCGATCGGGTTGCCGTAGGCGTCGTTGACCTTGAGGACGGCGGTCTCGTGGTTCCGTACGCGGGTCGAGATCTTGGCGCGTGAGGTGAGCGGGTTCACCCAGCGCAGGCCGTCGACGCGGATCGTGCCGCGGTAGCGCCCGAAGAGCTGGACGACGCGGGCCTCGCCCGGCGCCACCATGTTCAGCCCGCACATCGCGAAGAACGCGGCGATGGCGAGCAGGACGCCGAGCACGATGAGCGCCACCTTCGCGCCGGTCGACGAGACGGCCGCGCCGATCACGACGAGGGCGACTCCGCCGATGAGGCCGATCAGTCCGAGCAGCAGCGCGAGGCCGCCGCCGATGCTGCTCGCCTGGTGTTCCCGGACGCGTGGCTCGGGCATCTCGGGCAGGTCGTCCACCACGGGAGTGCTGGTCGTGGGCATGTCTGGTCCCCGTTTCCGTTACTTTCGCGTCGCTCGACGCAGCTAGCATTGTGATTACACATTAACGCGCTTCGCAACCCTGCGCCCCCGTCGTGAGTCGGTTCCTCTGAGACGGGTGCTGATTGTCACGTCGGAAAAGACCGGATCGGCGCTCTTTGTCACAGGGGACGGTGTTAGCTTTCTGAGCTGATTCCGGCAACTGGGACAAGCTGACAATCGGACGAGGCCCGGCAGGACGAGACCCGAGACCCGAGACCCGAGAGCGGAGCGACTGAGCGAGATGGGCCGAGCGGAAGCGCGACAGGCCCGGCAGCGTGAGACGCGCCGGGCGCGGAAGGCCGGTGGCATACGTGGCTTCTTCACGCTGAAGAGACTGCTCGGCACGTTCCTCGGGCTGTGTCTGCTCGCCATGGGCGCGTTCGTCGTGATCTATTTCCTGGTCCCGGTGCCGAAGGCCAACGCCCAGGCCGAGATGCAGAGCAACGTCTACAAGTACAGCGACGGCACGGTCCTGGCGCGGACCGGCGAGATCAACCGCGAGATAGTCGGCTTGGAGAAGGTCCCCAAGGACGTCCAGCGGGCCTTCGTCGCCGCCGAGAACAAGTCCTTCTACAAGGACTCCGGCGTCGACATCAAGGGCACGACCCGCGGCCTGGTGAACACCCTCTCGGGCAAGGGCAAACAGGGCGGGTCGACCATCACCCAGCAGTACGTGAAGAACTACTACCTGGACCAGGACCAGACGGTCACCCGCAAACTCAAGGAGCTGGTGATCTCGCTCAAGGTCGACCAGCAGATGAGCAAGAGCGACATCCTCGCCGGGTACATGAACACCAGCTACTACGGGCGGGGCGCGTACGGCATCCAGGCCGCGGCGCAGGCGTACTACGGCGTGGACGCGGCCGAGCTGAACGTCGCGCAGGGCGCGTACCTCGCCGCGCTGCTCCAGGCCCCCAACCAGTACGACTGGACCCCGGCCTCGGAGACCGGCAGGAAGCTCGTCACCGAGCGCTGGAACTACGTGCTCGACAACATGGTCGAGGAGGACTGGCTCGCCGGTACGGAGCGGGCCGGGCTGAAGTTCCCCGTACCGCAGAAGCCCAAGCCCGCCCCCGGCACCGAGGGGCAGGCCGGCTATCTCATCGAGGCCGCCAACAGCGAGCTGGAGCGGCAGGGCCTCACCAAGCAGGACATCGCCGCCGGCGGCTGGACGATCACGCTGAGCGTCGACAAGAAGCGCCAGAAGGAGCTGGTCGGCGCGGTCGACAAGCAGCTGGAGTCCAAGCTCGACCGCGAGAAGAACAAGATCGACGCGACCGTTCAGGCGGGCGCCACCTCGGTGGACCCGAAGACGGGCGCGGTCGTCGCGCTCTACGGCGGGGTCGGTGCCACCGAGCACTGGATCAACAACGCCACCCGCACCGACTACCAGCCCGCGTCGACCTTCAAGCCGGTGGTGCTCGCCTCGGCGCTGGAGAACAAGTCCAAGACGCAGGGCGGCGACCCGATCGGGCTCAGGACCGTCTACGACGGCACCAGCAAGCGGCCGGTCGTCGGCAGCGACACCCCCTTCGCGCCGCAGAACGAGGACGACGTCGACTACGGCGACATCACCGTGCAGGAAGCGGCCAACGACTCCGTCAACTCCGTCTTCGCGCAGATGGTCGTGGACGTCGGCCCCGACAAGGTGAAGAAGACCGCGCTCGGCCTGGGCATGCGCGACAAGAACTTCCCCGAGCGGCCCGCGATCACGCTCGGCACGATGCAGGCGTCCACCTGGGACATGGCGGGCGTGTACGCGACGCTCGACAACCACGGCGAGAAGGTCACGCCGTCGATCCTCAAGTCCGCCGAGCACAAGGACCGCGAGGTCGAGCTGCCCGACCGGATCGGCAGCCAGGCGATCAGCCGCGAGTCGGCGGACACCGTCACCTCGGCGCTCACCGGCGTCGTCAAGAACGGCACGGCGCACGAGGCGAACACCGACGCCTACGAGGCGGCCGGCAAGACCGGTACGTCGGAGAACAACAAGTCGGCGTGGTTCGCCGGCTACACGCCCGAACTGACCACGGTGGTGGCCCTGTTCGGCGAGTCCACGAAGGAGGGCGGCGGCCAGGTCACCCTCACCGGCACGGCCAACTCCGGACGCGCCAACGGTGGCGGCTTCCCCGCCAGGATCTGGGCCGACTACACCCGGGGCGCGCTCGGCGGCGGTTCCGACGCCTCGTTCGACCTCGAAGTCGCCGAGGACACCTATGTACCCCCGCCGCCCCCGCCGGACCCGACCCCGTCCGACGAGCCGACGAACGACGACCCGTCGAGCCCGCCGCCCGACCAGCCCGATCCGGGCGAGACGGGCAGCAGCCCGCCGGCGTCCGAGCCCCCGCCGACCAGCGAGCCGCCCGCACCGCCGCCCGAGCCCGGCGCCGACGGGGGAGCCGGCGGCGGGGACACCGGCGGCACCGACGGTGGCGCCGACAACGGCGGAACGGGCTCCGCGGGCGGTTCCGGAGGCGGCTCGAACGGCGGCGGTCAACGGCCACCGTTCACCCCGTAGGGCGGGCCGTCCGGCGCGGGCGGTCAGCCGCCGTTGACCTTGCCCGCGATCCGGTCGCCGACGTTCTTGTCGATGTTGCGCCAGTACTGGAGCGCCCGGTCCAGGACCGGGCGGGTCACGCCCTGGAGCAGATGGCCGGAGACGTTCGACACGAGCCGGTCGCGCTGCGCGTCGTCGAGCACGTTGCGGACCTGGGTGCCGGCCTGGCCCCAGTCGTCGTCCTCGCGCCGCTTCGTGTACGCCTCACGGACCATCTCGCCCGCAGCCGCCCAGCCGGCCGGGTCGCCGTAGTTCCGCGTGTCGGCGGCCGGTCCGCCGTACGAGTTCGGGGCGTAGGGCATCGCCGCGTTCGACGCGACGTACCGCATCGGGCCGTCCTTGGCGTACGAGTTCACCGGCGAGTGCGGCCGGTTCGGCGGCAGCTGCGCGTAGTTCGGACCGATGCGGTAGCGGTGCGTGTCCGGGTACGAGAACAGCCGGCCCAGCAGCATCTTGTCCGGCGACGGGCCGATGCCCGGGACCATGTTCGACGGCTCGAAGGCGGCCTGCTCGACATGGACGAAGAAATTGTCCGGGTTCCGGTTGAGCGTCATCCGGCCGACATCGATCAGCGGGTAGTCGCCGTGCGGCCACACCTTCGTCAGGTCGAACGGGTTGAAGCGGTAGTCGGCCGCCTCCTCGAACGGCATGATCTGGACCTTCAGGCTCCAGGTCGGCGCGTTCCCCGACTCGATCGACTCGTACAGGTCCCGGCGGTGGTGGTCCGCGTCCGAGCCCGCCAGTTCGTCGGCGTCCGCCTGGCTGAGGTAGTCGATGCCCTGGTCGGTCTTGAAGTGGTACTTGACCCAGAAGCGCTCACCCGCGCCGTTCACCCACATGTAGGTGTGCGAGCCGTAGCCGTTCATGTGGCGGAAGGACTTCGGGATGCCCCGGTCGCCCATCAGCCACGTCACCTGGTGCGCGGACTCCGGGGACAGGGTCCAGAAGTCCCACTGCATGTCGTTGCTGCGCAGCCCGGTGGCCGGGTGGCGCTTCTGCGAGCGGATGAAGTCCTGGAACTTGATCGTGTCGCGTACGAAGAAGACCGGTGTGTTGTTGCCCACCAGGTCGTAATTGCCCTGCTCCGTATAGAACTTCAGGGCGAAGCCGCGGGGGTCGCGCCAGGTGTCGGGGGAGCCGAACTCACCGGCGACCGTCGAGAAGCGGGCCAGCATCTCGGTGCGCCTGCCCGGCTGGAAGAGGTCCGCCTTGGTGAACTGGCTGACGTCGTCGGTCACTTCGAACACGCCGTACGCACCCGAGCCCTTGGCGTGGACCACCCTCTCGGGGACCCGTTCCCGGTTGAACTGGGCCATCTTCTCGATGAGGTAGTGGTCCTGGAGCAGGATCGGACCGTCCGGTCCCACGGTGAGCGAGTTCTCGTCGCTCTCCACCGGGATACCGGCGTTGTTGGTGGTGTACGGCGCCTTGGGGGTCGACCCGGTCACGAGTGTTCTCCCGTCATAGGGGCTCCCGCGGCGGGATTTCCGCGCCACGGGACGACAGCGGTCGTACCGGCCGCCTGCCCCAGTGAAACCCGCCGACACATCGTCGGCAACATTTGACAGGAGTCCCCGCGGGGGCCGGAACCACACCGGAACCGGCCCCGCACCGCCCTACGGGCGCGTCGAGATCTCGAACCAGACGACCTTGCCGGTGGACAGCCGCGTCGCGCCCCACCGCCTCGCCAGCCGGTTGACCAGGAACAGGCCCCGGCCGCCCTCGTCGGTTTCCCGCGCCCGGCGCTGCCGGGGCAGCTGCGGCGAATCGTCGCCCACCTCGCAGCGCAGCACGTCCGTACGGAGCAGCCGCAGGGTGACGGGCCGCTCCGCGTACCGGACCGCGTTGGTCACCACTTCGCTGATCAGCAGCTCGACCGAATCGCTCAGCTCCTCCAGACCCCACCGCGAGAGCGCGCGCCGCGCGAGCCGCCTGGCCCGCCCCGGCGCCGCGTCCTCCGGCTCCAGGAACCAGTACGCGACATCGCTCGGCGCGATCCCGTCGAACCGGGCGGCCAGCAGCGCGATGTCGTCGTCGCGGTCGCCGGGGCCGAGCACGTCCAGCACATCGTCGCAGAGCGCCTCCAGGGGAGGCGAGTGGTCGGGGCCGGTGAGCTGCGCCGTCGCGGCGAGCCGCTCCCGCAGCTGCTCGATCCCCGTCCACACGTCCCGCAGCCGGGACTCCACCAGACCGTCCGTGTAGAGGAGCAGCGTGGCGCCGGCCGGCGCGTCCAGCTCGACGGCCTCGAAGTCCACCCCGCCCACACCGATCGGGGCGCCGGGCGGCACCCGCAGAACCTCGGCCCGGCCGCCCAGGTGGAGCAGTATGGGCGGCGGATGGCCCGCGTTGGCGATGGTGATGCGGTGCGAGACCGGGTCGTACACCGCGTACAGGCAGGTCGCCATCCGGTCGGTGCCCAGCCGCTGCGCCTGCTCGTCGAGGTGGTGCAGGACCTCCTGCGGCGGCAGGTCGAGACCGGCGAGGGTCTGCGCGGTCGTCCGCAGCTGGCCCATGATCGCCGCGGACGTCATGGAGTGGCCCATGACATCGCCGACGACGAGGGCGACGCGGCTGCCGGGCAGCGGGATCGCGTCGTACCAGTCGCCGCCGACGCGCGCCGTCTCGGCGGCCGGCAGATAGCGGGAGGCGAGCCGCACGCCCGTCGGCTGCGGCAGGCCCTCCGGGAGCATCGTGCGCTGGAGCTCGTCCGCGATGTACGCCTCGCGGCCGTACAGCACCGCCTTGTCGATGCCCAGCGCGGTGTGCGTGGCGAGCTGCGCGGCCACCAGCAGGTCGTTGGGCTCGAAGGCCGGACGGTCGGGCCTGCGCAGGAAGACGGCGGCGCCGATGACGCGCCGCCTGCCGCGCAGCGGCGCCAGGATCGCGCGCCGGCCGCCCGGCACGGCCATCTCGTCGCCGAGCAGCTCCGGCAGCGCCGCGCGGGCGGCGGCGGAGTCGCCGAAGACCGGCCGGACACCGCGCAGGACTTCGGAGAGCGCGCCGCCGGACGCCACCTCGCAGAGCTGCGCGGCGGGCATCACATCGGTCTGCGGGTCCAGGACCGGCACCCGGCCCGCCTCGGACTCCGGAAGCAGGATGCCCACGGCGGCGGTGGCGCCGGTGCTCTCGCTGTCCTCGTCGGTGAGCCGCAGCCGGTCCGTACGCCGCAGCCTCAGTACGAAGGGCGAGATCGGGCGCTCGTCGCCGACGGGCAGCGGGTCGCGGAGATAGACGAGTATCGCGTCGGAGAACGTCGGGACCGTCGCCCGGCACAGACCGAGCACGATCTCGTCCAGGTCGATCCCCCGTGCGATACGGCGGGTGGCGGCCCCCACGAAGCGCAGCCGGTCGCCCTCGCGGCGCGCGGCGCCCACGGGGTCCAGCGGGGGCGCCGCCGGGGGCACGGTGGCCTGCGCGGACGCGGGCGCGGGCGCCGGTGTGGGCACCGACGGCTGCGGCACGGCGGCTGCGGACGCCTCCTGCCGTGGCCGGGTGCGTTCCTGGGACCGCGCAGCCAAGGGCTGACGGCCTTCATGGGAGGTGGGATGCTCCGTCACGCGTGGGATTCCGTCCGTCCGGGCCGGTGGTGCGAGACAACCGATTCGACTGGCGATGCCACCCTCGTCCAGGGTGCCCCGGGTCTGTCCCCACCGGGGCCGTCGCAGCCGGTCACCGGGACCTTGCGCCGGAAGGTCCCCGCGCGGGCGCCGAGGGCGCGAACGCCGGGGCGGCAGGCGTCCTGCACGGCTCCCCCCCCTCGTCGATGTCCAGCGGCTGATCTGCGCTGTCCTGCGGCTGTCTGCGGCTCGTCGGTCGTGCGAGTCGTTGCGGCGTGCGTCGTACGTCGTGGGGCTCGGTGGTACAGCGACATGACTTTAAGTCAGCTCCGCTGCCCCGCCTGCGCGTTGGTCGGACGCAGCCTCGCGGAGGACGATCCTACGTTTGAACCCCTGGGGCGCATCAAGGGTCTCACGACCTCGGCGAACCCGCCCCGGTGATCACCAGTTAGGTGCGGCTACCTGCCGTTCTCCCTCATCTGGTACGGACCTTCGCCGGTTCGGGGGCGCGGTCCCAGCCCTCCGGCAGCTCGGGCACCGGCCACCCCGGATCGGGCCGCCAGCTCTCCCAGCCGTCGGAGAACGGCGCCCCCCACGCCTTGATCATCTCGACCGCCGCGCTGCCGGCCTCCCGTACCCGCGACGCCTTCGCCGCGTCCAGCAGTCCGGCGCGCTGGGCCTCGGCGAACTCGTCCTCGTCCCGCCACAGCCAGCTGCGGTCCGGGTACACCGAGATGTCGAGGAAGTGGTCCTCGGAGTCGATGCCGTCCGCCCAACGCAGGCGCGGCTCCTCCAGATTCACGTACCAGCTGCGGAACTCCCAGCCCTGTTCCCAGAACAGCCAGATCGACCACGGCTCGCCGGGCCTGGCCAGCTTCAGCACACCCGTGCCCTCCCAGTGGGCGCGAGCCGTACCGCGCGGCGCCGTGTACCGGGTGGCGAGGGGTTCGTGGTGCACGGGGGTCCCGTCGGCGAGCACCGGCTTCACGCACTCGGTGCCCGGCGCCATCCACACGGCCAGCAGCTCGTCGGTGTCCTGGACGACGGTCACCGGGCGGCAGATGTGCACATGGCCGGAGCGGTTGTCCCGGTAGCGCCAGAGAATCCGCTCGCCCCGGTCCCAGTGTCGAATGCCGTCCGCTCCTGTCATGCGCAGATCTTAGGGCGGAGGTGGCGCGGGCGCTGTGAGGTGCGTCCGGACGGCTCGATCCCGTCGGTCCCGATCACCGGCGCCCGGCCCCGGTCACCCGGCCCCCGCCGGGGGCGCGGCGCCGGCCGGGACCACTCTCACGGGTGGGTCATCCGCAGGACGTCCAGTGCCTCGTCGAGCTGCTCCGGGGTGAGATCACCGCGCTCCACATAGCCGGAGTCCAGCACCACCTCGCGGATCGTGCGTCCCTCCGCGAGCGACCTCTTGGCGACCTTGGCCGCCTCCTCGTAACCGATGTACTTGTTCAGCGGGGTGACCACGGACGGGGACGACTCCGCGTACAGCCGGGCCCGCTCCACGTTCGCCGTGATGCCGTCGACCGTGCGGTCCGCGAGGAGCCGGGAGACGTTGGCGAGCAGCCGTACGGACTCCAGCAGGTTCCTGGCGATCACCGGCAGCATCACGTTCAGCTCGAAGTTGCCCGCGGCGCCCGCCGCGGCGACGGTCGCGTCGTTGCCGGTGACCTGGGCGGCCACCATCAGCACGGCCTCCGGGATCACCGGATTGACCTTGCCCGGCATGATCGAGGAGCCGGGCTGGAGATCGGGCAGATTGATCTCGGCGAGCCCGGTGCGCGGCCCCGACGCCATCCAGCGCAGATCGTTGGAGATCTTGGTGAGCGAGACGGCGACGGTACGCAGCTGGCCCGAGGTCTCCACGAGCCCGTCGCGTGAGCCCTGCGCCTCGAAGTGGTTCCTGGCCTCGGTCAGCGGCAGCCTGGTCGCGCGGGCCACCTCGGCGATGACGGCGGCCGGGAAGCCGGGCGGGGTGTTGATGCCGGTGCCCACCGCCGTACCGCCGAGCGGCAGTTCGGCCAGCCGCGGGAGAGCCGACTCCAGCCGCTCGATCCCGTACCGGACGGCCGCCGCGTAACCGCCGAACTCCTGCCCCAGCGTGACGGGCGTCGCGTCCATCAGATGCGTACGGCCCGACTTCACGACGCCGGCGAACTCCTCGGCCTTGCGCTCCAGCGCGGCGGCGAGATGCCCGAGCGCCGGGATCAGATCGGCGGTGACGGCGGCCGTGGCGGCGATGTGGATGCTGGAGGGGAACACGTCGTTCGAGCTCTGCGAGGCGTTGACGTGGTCGTTGGGGTGGACGTCGCGGCCCAGGCGCTCGGTGGCGAGGGTGGCGATGACCTCGTTGGCGTTCATGTTCGACGAGGTGCCCGAGCCGGTCTGGAAGACGTCCACCGGGAAGTGCTCGTCCCAGCGGCCCTCGGCGACCTCGTCCGCCGCGCCGCGCACCGCCTCGGCGATGTCCGCGTCCAGCACGCCGAGTTCGGCGTTGACGGTGGCGGCGGCGGCCTTGATCCGGGCCAGGGCCTCGATGTGGGCGCGCTCGATGGGCCGGCCCGAGACGGGGAAGTTCTCCACGGCGCGCTGCGTCTGGGCGCGCCATTTGGCATCCGCGGGGACCTGGATCGCGCCCATGGAGTCGTGCTCGGTGCGGTAGCTCGTCATCGTCGTCGTACCTCCTGGATAACTCCTCGACAAGTTGAGCAATTGTCTTGTTCGGAGTGTTCCCAACCCTCCTACCCGCCAGTAAAAACCCCTGGTAACACTGAGATCGGGGAGGCCATGCACCGTACGAGACCCACGTTCCGGAGTACCGTCGCCACGCTCGCCGCATTCGCGACCGTCGTCGGCGGACTCGTCGCGCTCACCCCCGCGGCCCAGGCGTCCGCCCCCACCGGCGCGCCCGCTTCCGTCCGCGCGTCCACCCCGCTGCCGCCCGCCCTGGAGGAGATACGCGCGGCCGAGGCCACCCGCCTCTACGGTTCCCCCGCCGAACGGCCGCTCGACCAGCGCAGGACCGGGCTCATCTCGCTCGGCGACAGTGAGATCTCCGGCGAGGGCGTCGGCGACTACGAGCCGGGCACGAACGGTCCCGACAACTGGTGCCACCGGTCGCCCGACGCGGCGATCCACCGCACCGGGATCGCGGCGGACGTCACCTACAACGTCTCCTGCTCCGGCGCGTCGACCGTCAACATCCGCGTCGGCGGCACGGCGCAGTACGCCGACGAACTCGTGCAGAGCGACAGCCTCGCGATCAAGGCGCGCAACACCAGGATCAAGATGGTGCTGCTGGTGGCGGGCGCGAACGACGATCTCCAGTTCGGTCCCGTGATCACCGACTGCGTGCTGCGCTGGTTCACCTTCCAGGGACCGTGCGTCAACAAGTACCGGGCCGGCTGGCAGGCGAGGGTCGACGGGCTCGTACCGAAGGTCGAGTCAACCGTGGCCGATCTGCGCGGCGTCATGCGCGACGCGGGCTACGCCGACGGCGACTACAAGCTCGTCGTGATGGGCTACCCGGGCCCGCTCACGCCCGACTACGCCGACAACCCGCACTTCCCCGGCAAGATCCCCGGCGGCTGCACCGGCTACGACGAGGACGCCGCCTGGGCGCGCGACGGCGCCGTTCCCGCCTTCCAGAGCGGTGTGCGCGAGGCCGCCGAGAACTCCGGCGCGGTCTACCTGGACAACTCGCGGCTCTTCCACGGCCACGAGGTGTGCACGGACGAAGACTGGGCGCGGGGGCTGTTCATCGACATCGGCAACCCGTTCCCGCCGGACGCCAACTCGGCCCGGCAGTCCTTCCACCCGAACGCCGCCGGGCACGTCGCGTTCGCCTCGTGCCTCACCCAGCTCTACGACTCGGGCCTGAACGAGGCGAGTTGCGCCGATCCGGCGAGCACGGGGCGGCCCGTCCTCCAACCGGGTTCCTGGGACGACGCTTTTCAGCCATTGAGGAACGCTGGCACCGGTACCTGTGTCGACGTGAGCGCGTCCCGGACCCGTAACGGATCCGGGATCACCGGCCGCGGCTGCGACGACGGGCGCAACCAGGGCTGGTGGTACGACACCGGCACGGGCGCCGGCGCGCGCTCGCTGCACAGCGAGCTGAGCCACGACCGGTGCGTGGACGTCCCGTCGGGGAGGTACCGCGCGGGCACCGCGGTCACCCTGTGGGACTGCCACGGCGGCGAGAACCAGAAGTTCGTACGCGAGGCGGGCACCATCCGGCCCGCGTCGGCCGGCGCGCTCTGCCTGACGCTGGCGTCGGCGCAGGACCCGCTGCGGCTCCAGACCTGCGACGGTTCGGCGAACCAGCGCTTCGCCTGATCCGGGTCGTCCGGGTCGTCCGGGTCGTACGGTCCGGCGGGGACGGCGCACGCGTGCCGGGGCCCTCCGCGCACTGCGCGGAGGGCCCCGGCACGCGTACCGCCCGGGTCTCTACGCGAGACCGGGTCCCCGCACCGGGATGCTGGTGAACGTCGGCGCCGGCGCGGGCTCGGTGAAGAAGTCGTTGCCCTTGTCGTCCACGACGATGAACGCGGGGAAGTCCTCCACCTCGATCCGCCAGACCGCCTCCATGCCCAGCTCCTCGTACTCCAGGACCTCGACCTTGCGGATGCAGTCCTGCGCCAGCCGGGCCGCCGGGCCGCCGATCGAACCGAGGTAGAAGCCGCCGTGCGTGCCGCACGCGTCGGTGACCTGTTTCGAGCGGTTGCCCTTGGCGAGCATGACCTTCGAGCCGCCCGCCGCCTGGAACTGCTCCACATAGCTGTCCATGCGCCCCGCCGTCGTCGGGCCGAACGACCCGGAGGCGTAGCCCTCGGGCGTCTTGGCGGGCCCGGCGTAGTAGACCGGGTGGTCCTTCAGGTACTGCGGCATCTCCTCGCCCGCGTCCAGCCGCTCCTTGATCTTGGCGTGCGCGATGTCGCGCGCCACGACGAGCGTTCCGGTGAGCGAAAGCCGGGTCTTGACGGGGTGCCGGGTCAGCTCGGCCAGGATGTCGTCCATCGGCCGGCCCAGGTCGATCCGTACGACGTCGCTCCCGCCGGCCTCCCCGCTCTGCTCCAGGTGCTCGTCGGTGGTGTCGGGCAGGAACCGTGCCGGGTCGGTCTCCAGCTGCTCCAGGAAGACCCCCTCGGCGGTGATCTTCGCGACCGCCTGGCGGTCCGCCGAGCAGGACACGGCGATCGCCACGGGCAGCGAGGCGCCGTGCCGGGGGAGCCGTACGACCCGCACGTCGTGACAGAAGTACTTGCCGCCGAACTGCGCGCCGATGCCGATCCTCTGCGTCAGCTCGAAGACCTTCTCCTCCAGCTCCTTGTCCCGGAAACCGTGACCGGTGGGGGAGCCCTCGGAGGGCAGCTCGTCCAGGTAGTGCGCGGAGGCGTACTTCGCGGTCTTCAGCGCGAACTCGGCGGAGGTGCCGCCGACGACGATCGCCAGGTGGTACGGCGGGCAGGCGGCCGTACCGAGGGAACGGATCTTCTCCTCCAGGAACCGCATCATGGAGGTCTCGTTCAGGACGGCCTTCGTCTCCTGGTAGAGGAACGACTTGTTGGCCGAGCCGCCGCCCTTGGCCATGAAGAGGAACTTGTAGGCGCCGCCGTCGGTCGCGTACAGCTCGATCTGCGCGGGCAGGTTCGAGCCGGTGTTCTTCTCCTCCCACATGGTCAGCGGGGCCATCTGCGAGTAGCGCAGATTGAGCTTGGTGTACGCGTCGTAGATGCCGTGCGACAGGGCCGCCTCGTCGCCGCCCTCCGTGAGGACGTTCTGTCCGCGCTTGCCCATCACGATGGCCGTGCCGGTGTCCTGGCACATGGGGAGCACGCCGGCGGCGGCGATGTTGGCGTTCTTCAGGAGGTCGAGCGCGACGAACTTGTCGTTCGACGACGCGGCCGGGTCGTCGACGATCCTGCGCAGCTGGGTGAGGTGGGCCGGGCGCAGGTAGTGCGAGATGTCGTGCATCGCCTCGGCGGCGAGCGTGCGCAGCGCCTCGGGGGCGACCTTGAGGAACGTACGGCCGTCGGCCTCGAAGGTGGAGACACCGTCGGCGGTCACCAGGCGGTACGGCGTGGTGTCCTCTCCCAGAGGGAGCAGATCGGAGTACGCAAACTCTGGCATTTCGGCCATTCCTCACTCGGCAGACGGCGGCTGCCCTTCGTCGGACAGCGCGCCTCTCAGCGTAAGACGTGCCGCGCGGGCGGGAGGGGTGAGGTGGGACTCAGTAGGAGGCGCGTGCGGCGGGCGCCCCCTCGTCCGGCCCGATCCGGACGACAGGCCCTAGTCGCGATCTATCGCGTTTCGCTACTCTGTTGCCGTGGACCTCGAAAAGCACCCCCAGAAGCCGGTCGCGCCGGCGGAGCCCCACGCCGGTATCCGGGCCTCCGACGCCGACCGGGACCGGATCGCCGACATCCTCAGGGAAGCCCTCGCGCTCGGTCGGCTGGATGCCGAGGAGCACTCCGAACGGATCGACGCCGTCTACCGCGCCAAGACGATGGGCGAACTGGAGCCGCTGGTCAGGGACTTGCCCGCGACGACCACCACCCCCCGCCCCGCCGCGACGCAGGTCTACGGTCCCGACAACGACAACGAACCCGCCGAGTCCATGGTCGCGATCTTCAGCGGCTCGACCCGCAAGGGCCGTTGGCGGGTGGGCCGCCGTACGAACGCCTTCGCGCTCTTCGGGGGCATCGAGATCGACCTCACCGAGGCGATCTTCGCCCAGCGGACGACCGTCATCAACGCGACCGCCATCTTCGGCTCGATCGAGGTCCGGGTCCCGGAGAACATCTCCCTGCGCGGCGGTGGCACCGGCGTCTTCGGCAACTTCGAGGTCCGCACGCTGGAGAGCGTCGAAGCGGACGCACCGGTCGTGCTCGTGAACGGGTACTCGGTCTTCGGCAGCATCGAGGCCAGGCCGAAGCGCGGCAAGTTCATCGCGGACCTCAACAGGCGGCTGCGCAAGCACCTGGGCCACTGACCCGCGGGCCAGAGCCGCCGGGCCGCCCCGGGAACGGCCGGCAACCGGCCATCGGTCTTCCGGTTGCCGATCCCCTCCGGTTCGGGTTCCGTTTGCGGTCGCGCCGTCGGTCGCGGGGGCCGTCATCCCACCCGGGCCGACGCGTTCACCACCCCGAGCACCGCTCCGTACGCGGTTCCGCACCTCGTATCTCAGTACCACTCAGTGCTTAGGCGTGCGCACAGCGGGTAGGGACTGCTGCATCGCCTCTCGCTCGCGAAGCCGTCGTCAGGAGTGGACCGTGCTGCCATTGCCGCATCAGCCCCTGCAGGTCGCCGCCGTACCGCCTCAGCGGAGTCCCGCTCGGGAGGATCAGGCCGGACCCTGGCATTCGGAGGCGGTGTGCCGCCGGGACGAAGCCGGGTTGTTCTTCGCACCGTCCAAGGAGCCGACGGCCGCGAGGCTGGCGCGTGAGGAGGCCGCGAAGCGGGTCTGCTCACGCTGTCCGGTGATGGTCGACTGCCGGGAGCACGCCCTGCTCCAGCCCGAGCCGTACGGGGTGTGGGGCGGCCTCACCGCCGCCGAGCGCCGTGTGGTCCTGGCGCGCCGCCGGCGCCGTGAGGTGGAGCTGCGGAACGCGGCCTCGGCCGCGGGCCGGATCGCCGCGGCGGGCTGACCCGCACGCTTCCGGCCGTTCGGATGTGACCGGGGCGCCCCTGCCGCACATGGGGAGCGCCCCGGATCCACGCGTACCGAACGCGGCCCACCGGCCGCCGGGGCCGTCGCGTACCCGTCCGTACCCGCGTGCACCGCTACTTCGCGCGGTCGAAGTCGATCGTGCTGTACGCGCGCAGCTTCGACAGCCGGTGCGTCGAGTCGATCTGCCGGATCGTGCCCGACTTCGAACGCGTCACCATCGACTGGGTGGTCGCGGTCTCGGAGCGGTACCGCACCCCGCGCAGCAACTCGCCGTCCGTGATGCCGGTCGCGACGAAGAACACGTTGTCGCCGCTGACCAGGTCGTCCGTCGACAGCACCCGGTCCAGATCGTGCCCGGCGTCGAGCGCCCGCTGTCGCTCGGCGGCGTCCTTCGGCCAGAGCTTGCCCTGGATGGTCCCGCCCAGGCACTTGATCGCGCACGCCGAGATGATGCCCTCGGGGGTGCCGCCGATGCCCATCAGCAGGTCGACGCCGGTGCCCTCACGCACGGCCATGATCGAGCCGGCCACGTCCCCGTCCGAGATGAACTTGATCCGCGCGCCCGTCTCGCGGATCTCCTTGACGACGTCGTCGTGGCGGGGGCGGTCGAGGATGACGACCGTGACGTCCTGCGGGGACGAGTGCTTGGCCTTGGCGACACGGCGGATGTTGACCGAGACCGGGGCGTTGATGTCGACGAAGTCGGCGGCCTCGGGCCCGGTCACCAGCTTGTCCATGTAGAAGACCGCCGACGGGTCGAACATGGCGCCGCGGTCGGCCGCCGCCAGCACGGCGATGGCGTTGGGCATGCCCTTGGCGTTCAGGGTGGTGCCGTCGATCGGGTCCACGGCGATGTCGACCTCGG
This sequence comes from Streptomyces sp. NPDC104581, assembly GCF_055583685.1. Taxonomy (NCBI): domain Bacteria; kingdom Bacillati; phylum Actinomycetota; class Actinomycetes; order Kitasatosporales; family Streptomycetaceae; genus Streptomyces; species Streptomyces sp. NPDC104581. The sequence goes on along the minus strand of NZ_JBVJNN010000030.1, from coordinate 7,141 downwards.
CGCCGGTGCCGTCGCCCACCCGCTCCCCGTTGAACAGCATCGGGGCCTCGTCCTTCTCGCCCTCGCCGATGACGACGACGCCGTTCATCGAGACGGTGGAGACGAGGGTGCGCATGGCGTTCACGGCCGCGCCGTCCGCGCCGATCTTGTCGCCGCGTCCGACCCAGCGTCCGGCCGCCATGGCGGCGGCCTCGGTGACTCGTACGAGTTCGAGCGCGAGGTTGCGGTCGGGGGCCTCGGGAGAGACCTCCAGCGGTGACGGGAGTTGATGCTCGGTCATCGGAACGCACCTTTCTGTACGGCGACGGCCGGAATGAGGGTGCTGCGACTCTATCGGTACGTCGATAAAATGAGCAGAGGGCCCCACGTATGAGCATGAACCCTTGATGGGACGATAGGAACGTGGCAGCGAAGCGAGGCAATCAGACGGTGCGGAGCATGTTCCTGTCGATGGCGGTCGTCGTCGCCGTCGCCGGGATCTTCTACGTGGCCAATCCGCACGACGAGGACGCGGATCCCCTGAAGGCGGTCGACTACCGGGTCGAGCTGGTGACGGCGCAGCGAGCCGCCCCCTATCCGGTGGTGGCCCCGAAGGGTCTCCCCAAGACATGGAAGCCGACATCCGTCTCCTACGCGAGGCAGGACGCCCATGCCTGGCATCTCGGCTTCCTCGACCCCGACCGTGAGTACGTGGCCGTGGAGCAGTCGGCGGCGCCGGCGCGCAAGTACATCGCCGACGTCACGCACCGGGCCGAGGACACCGGGAAGACCGCGCGGGTGGGCGGCGAGACCTGGCAGCGGTGGGAGGGGCCGAAGTACGACGCCCTGGTGCGGGCCGGTGACGGGGCGACGACGGTCGTGACGGGCACGGCGCCGTACGAGCGCCTCGTCGAGATGGCCGAGGCGCTGGAGGCCGACCAGGCACCGGACGGCGGCACCGGGTCCGGCACCGACAACGGCGGCGACGCCGGGTCCGGGTCCGGCGAGACCTGAGCGGTCCGGGAGCCACGACGAGGCCACCGCCCCGGGGAGGGGTGGTGGCCTCGTCGCCTTGCGCGGCGGGGGCCGGGCGCCTCAGACGGTCGTGACGACCTCGTCGTAGGAGCGGCGCGGGCCACGCTCGGACCAGGCGTCGTCGCCGGGCTTGCCGATGTTCACGATCATCAGGGGCGTGTGGTCGCCGTCCAGGAACTCCTTCTGGACGCCCGCGTGGTCGAAGCCCGACATCGGGCCCGCGGCCAGACCGGCGGCGCGGATGCCGACGATGAAGTAGGCGGCCTGGAGCGCCGCGTTCATACCGGCGTTCTGTTCACGCACCGGGCGCTGGGAGAAGATCGCGTCCCTGGCCGCGGGGAAGGCCGGGAAGAGCTCGGGCAGCTCCTCGTGGAACTCGTTGTCGGCGGCGAGGATCGCGACCAGCGGGGCGGTGGACGTCTTGGCCTTGTTGCCGTTGCTCATGTGCTGGACGAGCCGCTCGCGGGCCTCGGGGGAGCGGACCAGGACGATGCGCAGCGGGGTCTGGTTGTAGGCGGTGGGACCGAACTTCACGAGGTCGTAGATCGCCTGGATCTGTTCTTCCGTCACCGGCTCGTCGGTGAACGTGTTGGCGGTACGGGCCTCACGGAAAAGGAGGTCCTGGGCGGCCGGGTCAAGGACGAGGGACATCTGGGCGTACCTTCCGAACGGGCGGACCGACCAAATGATCGATCAGACGACTCCGTCAACGTACGCCGTGATGTATTAACTTTCAACTAAAACCGCGGCCGCGGTGACTCGCTTCACACGATGTTGACAATGGGCGCTCAGGCGACGACAGCAACGGCGACGATGGCGACTACGACGACGGCGGCGGACCGGGTCCGCGCCTACGCCCTCAGCCCCGGTCGTCGGGCCCGGAGGCCGGTGTCGCTTCCGCCAGGGAGGCGTCGAGGCGGGCACGGGCGCCGTCCAGCCAGCGGCGGCAGACCTTGGCCAGCTCCTCGCCCCGTTCCCACAGGGCGAGCGACTCCTCCAGCGTCGTACCGCCGGTCTCCAGCCGGCGCACCACGTCGATCAGCTCGTCCCGCGCCTGCTCGTAGCCGGGCGCGTCCGCGCCGGCGGCCGCTGCTGTGCCGGTGTCCTTCTTGGCCATGTGATCCACCCTAAACGCGGTCTGCGACAACGAATCGTTGAGTAAGTGCGTGCGCCGTGCGCGTGCGGCTCATCCCGAGACCCGCACCGTGAACTCGCCCTCCGCCACCCTGGCCCGCAGCTCCTGGTCCGCCGGGACGTCCGCCGGGGAGCGTACGACCGCCCCGTCCGGCCGCTGGAGCACCGCGTACCCACGCTCCAGCGTCGCCGCGGGCGAGAGCGAGACCACGCGCGCCCGGGTGTGCGACAGCTCCGAGTCCGCGCGGTCCAGCAGATGCCGCAGCACCCGCCGGCTCCGGTCGGCCAGCGCGTCGATCTCGCTCCCGCGCTCCTCCACCATGCGCTGCGGCCGCTCCATCACCGGCCGGGCCAGCGCGTGCGCGAGCCCGCGCTCCTCCCGGTCGAGCAGCCCCTGCACCGTCCGCAGCGCCCGGTCCCGCAGCCCCTGCACACGGTCCAGCTCCTCGCCGACGTCCGGCACGGTCTTCTTCGCCGCGTCCGTGGGGGTCGACGCCCGTACGTCGGCGACGAGGTCCAGCAGCGGGGAGTCGGGCTCATGGCCGATCGCGGACACGACGGGCGTACAGCAGTCGGCCACCGCCCGTACCAACTGCTCGTCCGAGAACGGCAGCAGATCCTCCACACTGCCGCCGCCGCGCGCCACGATGATCACGTCGACCTCGGGCAGATCGTCCAGCTCCTTGACCGCCTGGACGACCTGACTCACCGCGTTGACGCCCTGTACGGCGGTGTTGCGCACCTCGAAGCGGACGGCGGGCCAGCGCCGTCGCGCGTTCTCCAAGACGTCCCGTTCGGCCGCGGACGCCCGGCCGCAGACAAGCCCGATCAGCTGCGGCAGAAAGGGCAGCGGCCGCTTGCGATCGGCGGCGAACAGCCCTTCGGCGCCCAGGGACTTCTTCAACTGCTCAAGCCTGACGAGCAGTTCGCCGATGCCCACGGGCTTTATCTCGGTGGCCCGCAGCGACAGCTGCCCCCGCGGCGCGTACCACTCCGGCTTCGCGTGCACCACGACCCGCGCGCCTTCGGACACGACGTCGGCGATCGCGTCGAAGACCTGCCGGAAGCAGGTGACGCTCACCGAGATGTCGTACGACGGGTCGCGCAGCGTCAGGAACACGACCCCGGCACCCGGCCTGCGCGAGAGCTGGGTGATCTGTCCCTCGACCCAGACGGCGCCGAGCCGGTCGATCCAGCCGCCGATGAGACGCGACACCTCACCGACGGGCAGCGGGGCTTCCGCGGACGTGTTGAGAGCCATGCCGCCGAGCGTATCGGCCGCCTCCGACAACGCGGCCCGTGCCGCTCGGCGCCCGCCCCGTTCCCACCGGCCGTACGTACGGAGGCGGGAGAGGGCGTGAGGGCGTAGAGGGCGCAGAGGGACGGGAGCTACGGAGCCTGCGGGGCCTTCCTCGCCGGCGTGCGACGACGCCACTGGATCGCGAACACCACCAGCCCCGCCGCCAGCCAGATCGCGCCCACCACCTGCGCCGACTCCGCCGCCTCCACGATCACCGCGACCAGGATGCCCGCGCCGACCACCGGCGCCACCACATGCGCCAGGATCCGCGGCGGGCCCTCCATGCGCCGTACCGCGTACCACCCGACCACGGACGCGTGCAGCAGGATGAACGCCGTCAGGGCCCCGATGTCGACGACCGACACCAGATGGTCCAGCCCGTTGTCGTTCCTGGCCGCCCACACGGCCGCGACCAGCGTCACCACCGCGGCGAGCAGCAGCGCCACCCGGGGTGTCCCCGCGCTCGTACGGGACAGCAGCTTCGGCAGCCGCCGCTCCCGGCCCATCGCGAAGAGGAGCCGCCCGGCGGCGGCCTGCCCCGCCAGCGCGGCGAACGCGGCGCCGATCGCCTTGCTCACCGCGACCAGGTCGTGCAGCCACGTTCCTACGGAGGCGTCCACCGCGTCGTAGAAGGCCGACCCCTGCTTCGCCGGATCGGCGGCCAGCTCCGCCGAGCTGAGCGGTTCGAGGAGCGCCACGAGATACGTCTGCGCCACGAACAGCACACCGGCGAGCGCCAGACAGAACAGCACCGCCCGCGCCACCTTCCGCGAACCGCCCGTCACCTCCTCGGCGAACGAGGCGATCGCGTCGAAGCCCAGATAGGACAGCACCGCGATGGACACCCCGCTGAGCACCGCCGTCAGTGAGAAGGTCAGATCACCGGTGAGCGGTGACAGCCAGCCGCGCGTCGCCCCGTCCTGGGCCAGCACCACGATCGCCGACACCACGAACACCACCAGCACCACGATCTCCATCGCGAGCACGAAGAAGCCGACACGCGCGGCCGCTCGTACGCCCCAGAGATTGAGCAGCGTCGTGATCACGACGGCGAGCCCGGTCCAGATCCACCGGTCGACGGAGGGCACCAGCGCCTCCATCGCGATCCCGGCGAAGAGATACGCGACGGCGGGGATCAGGAGGTAGTCGAGCATCGCCATCCACCCGGCGATGAATCCCGGCCCTTCGCCGAGCCCCTTGCGCGCGTACGCGAAGACCGAACCGGCCTGCGGCGCGACCCGGATCATCTGCGCGTAGCTGAACGCCGTGAACGCCATCGCGACGGTGGCGAAGACATAGACGAGCGCGACGGCCCCGTGCGACTTGGCGTCGAGCGTGCCGTAGACACCGACGGGGGCCATCGGCGCGATGAAGAGGAGCCCGTACACGACGAGATCGCGGAACCCGAGAGTCCGCCGCAGCCCGCCCACGGCGTCCGCGCCCCCGCCGCCGCCCGCGGCCGAGGGTCCGTCCGAACCGGAACCCGAACCAGGGCCCGAACCAGGGTCCGAACCCGAACCAGCGCCCGGCGCGGGTTCGCGGCCGAACGCACCGCCTCTGCCGCCCGTACCGCCCGTACCACCGAACCCGTCCGAACCGCCCGTACCGTCCGCATCGCCCGCACCGCTGTCGGCCATGGCGTCCCTCCGTCGATCACGTAGGCCCAGTCTCGGCCCGGCAGACGATCCTCCGCCTCTTCTGGACGGCCTTACGATGGTGGGCATGACTGCTACGCCCAGCCCGTCGCCCGCCGCCACCCCGAGTGGAGACGCCGCGCGCCGCGCCGGCAAACGCGTCCTGCTCGCCGCGCCCCGTGGTTACTGCGCCGGCGTCGACCGTGCCGTGATCGCCGTGGAGAAAGCCCTGGAGCAGTACGGGGCACCGATCTATGTCCGCCACGAAATCGTCCACAACAAGTATGTCGTGCAGACCCTTCAGAAGAAGGGCGCGATTTTCGTCGAGGAGACGGCGGAGGTCCCCGAGGGATCGATCGTCATGTTCTCCGCGCACGGCGTCGCCCCCGTCGTCCACGACGAGGCCGCCGACCGCAGGCTCGCGACCATCGACGCGACCTGTCCCCTCGTCACCAAGGTCCACAAGGAAGCCGTCCGCTTCGCCAACGACGACTACGACATCCTGCTGATCGGACACGACGGCCACGAAGAGGTCATCGGCACCTCCGGTGAGGCCCCCGACCACATCACGCTGGTCGACGGACCGGACGACGTCGCCAACGTCGAGGTGCGCGACGAGTCCAAGGTCGTCTGGCTCTCCCAGACGACGCTCTCCGTGGACGAGACGATGGAGACCGTCGACAAGCTCAAGGAGAAGTTCCCGCTGCTGATCTCGCCGCCGAGCGACGACATCTGCTACGCCACCCAGAACCGGCAGATCGCCGTCAAGCAGATGGGCGCCGACGCGGACCTGGTCATCGTCGTCGGGTCGAAGAACTCGTCGAACTCCGTACGGCTGGTCGAGGTCGCCCTCGGCGCCGGAGCCCGCGACGCGCATCTGGTGGACTCCGCCGACGAGATCGACGAGGCGTGGCTGGCAGGCGTCACGACGGTCGGCGTCACCTCCGGCGCTTCCGTCCCCGAGATCCTCGTCGAAGGCGTCCTGGAGTGGCTCACGGGCCACGGCTTCGAGGACGTCGAGATCGTGAAGGCCGCCGAGGAGTCGATCGTCTTCTCGCTGCCGAAGGAACTCCGCCGTGACCTGCGCGCGGAGGCGGCCGCTCTGGCCGAGAAGTAGGGCAGCGCGGTCATCTCCCCGTAACGTTGCGTCCATGAACGTCTTCGGAGTGGACATCGGCGGCTCTGGCATCAAGGGCGCGCCCGTGGACCTGGAGCGCGGTGAACTGGCAGAGCCGCGCCACAAAGTGCTCACGCCGCAGCCGGCCGCACCTGACGAGGTGGCCGGCTGCGTCGCCGAGGTGGTCGAGCACTACAGCTGGTCCGGCCCGGTCGGCATCACCTTCCCGGGAGTGGTCACGGGCTCGGTCGTCCGTACGGCCGCGAACGTCGACAAGCGCTGGATCGACACGGACGCCGGCGAACTGCTCGGCGGCCGGCTGAACCTGCCCGTCACGATCCTCAACGACGGGGACGCGGCGGGCGTGGCCGAGATGACCTTCGGCGCCGGCAAGGGCCGGCACGGCACCGTCTTCCTGCTGACCTTCGGTACGGGGATCGGCAGCGCCCTGTTCATCGACGGCAGGCTCGTCCCGAACACCGAGCTGGGTCATCTGGAGCTGAACGGCCACGACGCGGAGAAGCACGCGTCGACGAAGGCCAAGGACGACCACGACCTGAGCTGGCACCACTGGGCACACCGGGTGCAGAAGTATCTGGCGCATCTGGAGATGCTGTTCTCGCCGGAACTCTTCATCATCGGCGGCGGAGTGAGCCGCAAGGCGGACAAGTTCATCCACCTGATCGAGGACATCAAGGCGGAGATCGTCCCCGCGCAGCTTCAGAACAACGCGGGAATCGTGGGCGCCGCGATGACGGCCGCGGAACGCTGACCCGACCCGCCGGACGGGCCACCAGAGCCTGTCCGGCGCCCGGACACACCCTGATCCAGGGCCTGTCGTGTGGATGAGCCCTCTTAGGCCGTGTCTGACAAATCCCGCCTGGCCCGCGGCGCCTGGTACGGCACCTCGCCGCGTTGCCGGACTCGGCCGAGTACGCCCGG
>NZ_JBVJNN010000029.1:0-92150 GCF_055583685.1 Streptomyces sp. NPDC104581 | reverse complement strand
CCGGTACGAGTCCGATCCTCCGCCTCGCGACGCACCGCACCAGCCGCCGCGAGCCCCGCCCTACGGGCGGACGGCGCCATTCGTCAGACACCGCCCAGCGCGGCGAGGTTCACCCCCACCGGACCCGCCCGGGTGGACAATTCCGGCATGACGACGCTCAGAGCACCCGCGACGCCCACCCGCGCGGAGCACCCCGCGCTCGAAGACCGGATCACCGGCGCTCTCGTCGGCGCGGCCGTCGGCGACGCGCTCGGCGGCCCCGTCGAGGGCTACACCCCCGAACAGATCGTGGACCGGCACGGCGGCCGGGTGACCGGCGTCGTCGGCCCGTGGAACGACAACTGGCGTACGGCGCGCCCCATCGCGCCGTACCACAAGGGCGACGGCCACGTCACCGACGACACCTTGCTGACGCACGCGCTCGTCCGCGTGTACGGCACGGTGCGCGATCACCTCGACGCCTACGCCGTCGCCGACCATCTCGTCCCGGACCTGATCTCCACGCCCCGCTGGATCCCGGAGCTGGAGGCCGAGGCGCTGCCCCTCCAGCGGATCTTCCTGGCGGAGAAGTGGCTCGTCGCCCGTCTCCACTACGGGCATGTGGACCCGCGCGAGGCGGGCGCCGGGAACATCGTCAACTGCGGTGCGGCGATGTACATGGCGCCGGTGGGCCTCGTCAACGCGGCGAATCCGGCGGCGGCGTACGCGGAGGCCGTCGACGTCGCAGGCGCGCACCAGTCCTCGTACGGCAGGGAGGCGGCCGGGGTACTCGCGGCGGCGGTCGCGGCGGCGTGCGTGCCCGGCGCGACGCCGACGAGTGTCGTCGAGGCGTGCCTCGCGCTCGCCAAGGACGGGACGCGGGCGGCGATCGAGGCGGTGTGCGAAGTGGCCGCCGCACACCAGGACTTCGAGCCCGCGCTGCGCCCGCTGCGGGAGGCCGTCGCCCCGTACGACACGGTGGGCCCCGACTACCGGGCCCCGTCCCTCGGCGCCCGCCGCCCCTCGCGGCTGCACTCCATCGAGGAGCTGCCGATCGCCCTCGGCATGCTGCTGATCGGTGGCGGTGACTACCGCCGTACGGTGCTCGGGTCGGTCAATTACGGCCGCGACTGCGACTCGATCGCCACGATGAGCGGGGCGGTGGCCGGTGCGCTGTCCGGCGGGGCGGCGATCCCCGCGGACTGGTCGAAACGGGTCGCGGAGGCGAGCCGGCTCGACCTGGATTGTCCGGCGCGGACGCTGACGGAGGTCGCGTACGAGGTCTTCGCCCGTGACACGGCACGGCGCCGCGCCCACGAGTCGGCCTTCGCCGCGCTGACGGGCCCGCGATGACGGACCGGCTGCGGGTGACCTGGGTCCAGCCGGAGGATCTGCTCGGCCACGAGCTGCGCCAGGCGTCCGAGGACGGCCGTGACGCGACGGCGCAGGCCGCGACCTGGCGCGCGTCGGGCGGGCGACCGTCCCCACCCCGCGCGGGCGCATCGACCCCACCGGCACCCCCGGCACTGCGCGCGCTGGCGCTGACACTGCTGGACGAACTGGCGGAGCTGCCGGGGCGGTTGACGGACGAGGAACCGGCCTCGCTACGGGACATCACCCGAGCTTGCGGCGACGACTGGCCGAACGCCCCGCACCCGCCGAGCGGTCGACGCCCCACCCCCACGCCGCCCGACGACAGCCGGGAACCGGCCACGCAACCACCGGGCCCCACCGGCGGGCCGCCCCTCAGCGCGCCCCAGTCGGTGCCGGCACCGCCGGGGTCCCGCCGGACCACCACCGCGTCGCGAAGCGGGGCGCGGGATGGTGGAGGCGACGGCTCGTGGGGGTCCGGGGGCCCGCCCCCGGTTTCGGGAAGGGGCGGGGCGGGGGGACGGACACCGCTCAGCGCACAGCAGACGCACGCCGCCTGGCTCGGCCGCGCCGCCGGCTGCGTCCTCGGCAGGCCCGTCGAGAAGCTCCCCCTCCCCGCCATCCGCGCCCTCGCCCGCGCCACCGGCAACTGGCCCCTGAACACCTGGTTCACCGCCCGGGGCGTCCCCCCGCACCTCATCGACGCCCACCCCTGGAACCGGCGCGCCGCCGTCAACTCGCTCGCCGAGAACATCGACGGCATGCCCGAGGACGACGACCTCAACTACCCCCTTCTCAACCTGCTGTTGCTCAAGCGGTACGGCCGTGACTTCCGCACCTCCGACGTCGCTCTCCTGTGGCTGGACCAGTTGCCCGCCGGGCGTACGTTCACCGCCGAGCGCGTCGCGTACCGCAATCTGCTCCGCGGGATCGAGCCGCCCGACACCGCCCGGCACCACAACCCGTTCCGCGAGTGGATCGGCGCGGCGATCCGCGCGGACGTGCACGGCTGGGCGCACCCCGGTGACCCCGCGTCGGCCGCCGCGCAGGCGTACCGGGACGCGACGCTGACGCACACCGCCAACGGTGTGTACGGCGCGATGTTCGTCGCGGCCACGATCGCCGCCGCCTGCGGGCCCCCGGGCAGCCCCGCACCGGGCGGCACGCGCGGCGGCGCCGACGTGCACGCCTGCCTGCGCGCCGGGCTCTCCGTCGTCCCTCCGCGCTCGCGCCTGGCGCGGGCCGTCCGCGGGGCGATCCACCTCGCCCGCGCCCACGCCGATTTCGACACCGTCGTGGACCGGCTGCACGCGGACCACGGCCACTACCACTGGGTCCACGCCGTCCCCAACGCCGCGCTCCTCGCCGCCGCCCTCACCCACGCCGACGGGGACTTCACCGGCTCCATCTGCCGTGCGGTGTCCGGCGGTTGGGACACCGACTCCAACGGAGCGACGGCCGGCTCCGTCGCCGGTCTGCTCGCCGGGCATCCGGACCGGCTGCCCGAGCGGTGGACGGCGCCGCTCAAGAACCGCCTCGCCACCTCCGTCGCCGGATTCGACGGCATCGGTTTCGACGGCATCGGTTTCGACGAACTCGCCCGACTCACTCAGGAGGCACTCCGCCCATGACCGGCATCGTGGTGCTCGGCAGCACCAACATGGATCTCGTCGCGTACGTCGCACGGGCCCCGAAGCACGGGGAGACCGTCACGGGTCGTGAATTCCGTACGGTCCCCGGGGGCAAGGGCGCCAACCAGGCCGTCGCCGCCGCCCGCGCCGGCGGCGACGTGTCGATGATCGGCGCGGTGGGCACCGACGAGTTCGGCGTGCTGCTCCGGCACACGCTCACCTCGTCCGGCGTGGACACCGATCTGCTGCACACCGCCGAAGGCCCCTCCGGTACCGCGCACATCGTCGTGGACGACGAGGGCGGCAACGCGATCGTCGTCATCCCCGGAGCGAACGGCACCGTCACCGGCCTCGGCCCCGGCGAGGAGACCGTCATCGCCGGGGCAGGCTCCCTGCTGCTCCAGCTCGAACTGCCGCTGAGCGCCGTGCTCGCCGGCGCGAGGGCCGCTCGGCGGCACGGGGTGCGGACGATCCTCACCCCCGCCCCGGTCCAGCCCCTGCCGCCCGAACTCCTCGCCGCCACCGACCTGTTGGTCCCCAACGAACACGAGGCCGCCGCGCTGGCGGGCGTCGCCGATCCGTACGGCGCGGCCGAGACACTGCTCCGGCAGGTCCCCGAGGTCGTGATCACCCTGGGCGCGGCGGGGTGCCTGTACGCGGCGCGCGGCGCCGTGCCCGTCACCGTCCCCGCGCCGAAGGTCACCGCCGTGGACACGACGGCCGCCGGTGACACGTTCGTCGGCGCGCTCGCGGTGGCGATCGGCGAGGGCCGTCCGATGGCCGGGGCGGCGCGCTGGGCGTCGGCCGCCGCCGCGCTGTGCGTGCGGCGCCACGGGGCCTCCACGTCCATGCCGTACCGCTCCGAGATCGACGAGGCCGCCTCATGAGCACCGCCACCCGGCCGGACGTTCCGCCGGCCCCCGCCACTCCCCCGCTGCTCGGTCTGCGCGTCCTCGATCTCGCCACGCTCTTCGCCGGTCCCCTCGCCGCGACGATGCTCGGCGACTTCGGCGCCGAGGTCGTCAAGGTCGAGCACCCCAGCCGCCCCGACCCGTCGCGCGGGCACGGCCCGGCGAAGGACGGTGTCGGCCTCTGGTGGAAGATCCTCGGCCGCAACAAGCGCACCGTCACGCTCGATCTCTCGACCCCGGCCGGCCGGGACGTCCTGCTGCGGCTCGCCGCCGACGCGGACGTGATCGTGGAGAACTTCCGCCCCGGCACGCTGGAGCGATGGGGACTGGGCTGGGCCGAACTCTCCCACGTCAACCCCCGGCTGGTGCTGGCCCGGGTGACCGGCTTCGGGCAGTTCGGCCCGTACTCGCACCGGCCCGGGTTCGGCACGCTCGCGGAGGCGATGAGCGGGTTCGCCGCCATGACCGGGGAGCCCGACGGGCCGCCGACCCTGCCCCCGTTCGGGCTGGCCGACTCGATCGCCGCGCTGGCCACCGCGTACGCCGTGCTGACCGCGCTCAACGGCCGGACGGCGACGGGGCGGGGCCAGGTGGTCGACCTGGCGATCATCGAACCGATCCTGACGGTGCTGGGGCCGCAGCCCCTCTGGTACGACCAGCTCGGCTACGTACAGCCCCGTACCGGCAACCGCTCCCGCAACAACGCGCCCCGCAACACCTACCGCACCGCCGACGGCTCCTGGCTGGCGGTCTCCACCTCCGCCCAGTCGGTCGCGGAGCGCGTGATGCGGCTGGTGGGCAGGGAGGAGCTGATCGAGGAGCCGTGGTTCGGGACCGGCGGCGGCCGGGCCGGGCACGCCGATGTGCTGGACGAGGCGGTCGGCGGCTGGATCGCCCGGCACTCGCGCGACGACGCGATCGCCGCGTTCGAGAAGGCGGAGGCGGCGATCGCGCCGGTCCACGACATCAGCGACGTCATGAGCGACCCGCAGTACCGGGCGCTGGGTACCGTCACCGAGGTCCCGGATCCCGAGCTGGGCCCGATCCGTATGCAGAACGTCCTCTTCAGGCTCTCCGAGACCCCCGGCTCCATCCGCTGGGCGGGCCGGCCGCACGGCGCCGACACGGAAGCGGTCCTCACCGAGCTGGGTCTGTCGGCGTCCGAGATCGCGGCCCTCCGTGCGGAGGGAACGCTGTGACCGGCCGGCCGGGCCACCCGGCGCATCCCCCGCTCACCTGGCTGTACGCGCCCGGCGACCGGCCCGATGTCGTGCAGAAGGCGCTCGCGTCCGGCGCCGACGCGGTGATCGTCGACCTGGAGGACGCGGTGGCCGCCGACCGGAGGGAGTACGCGCGCTGCGCGACGGCCGAACTGCTGGCCTCGCCGCAGCCCACCCCGGTCCATGTCCGGATCGCCGGTGAGAACGACATCGCGTCGCTGGTCGGGCTCCCCGGGCTGGCCGGACTGCGGCTGCCGAAGGTCACGCGCGCCGCCGACGTCCACCGGATCGCCGCCGTCGCCCCGGACACCCATCTGTACGTGCTGCTCGAATCCGCCCTGGGCGTCGAGAACGCCCACGCCATCGCCACGGCGCATCCCGCCGTGCGCGGTGTCGCGCTCGGCGAGGCCGATCTCCGCGCGGAGCTGGGGACGGGCAACGACGCCGGGCTCGATTGGCCGCGCGGCCGTGTCGTGGTGGCGGCGCGGGCCGCGGGTCTGCCGGCGCCCGTCCAGTCCGTCCATCCCGACGTACGGGACCTGGACGGGCTGGCCGCGTCCTGCGCGCACGGCCGCTCGCTCGGCTTCTTCGGCCGCTCCGCGATCCATCCGCGCCAGCTGCCGGTGATCGAGCGCGCGTATCTTCCGACGGCGCGGGAGGTCGCTTCGGCGGCGGAGATCGTCGAGGCCGCCGCGGAGAACGCGGGGGCGCAGGCACTGCCGGACGGGCGTTTCGTGGACGCGGCGATCGTGGCGGCGGCCCGCCGCACGCTCTTCCTGGCGGCGCGGGGGTAGCACGAGGTCTCACCGAAGCACCGGAGGGGCCGCGGTCGCGGCCCCTCCGGTGCTTCGGTGCTTCGGCGACGAGCGCGGCTCGGGCGCCGCGCGCGACCCGTCAGACGTTCTTGGCCGACGCGGCGTCCGTGCTGCCCTCGGCGTCGGCGCCCGCAGCCGTGTCGGGAACGGCGTCCTCCGTGGCCCCGGCACCCGTCGCGTCGCCGTCCTCGGCCTTGTCGCCCTTGTCCGCCTTGACGTCCTTGCCGAGGAGCTCGCGGTCCGGCACGACGATCTCCTCGCGTCCCGGCCTGATCCGCGCCGAGACGACGATGTAGGCCACGGCCAGCGCGAAGACGATGATCGCGGTCCATACGTTGAGGCGCAGCCCCAGCACTTCGTGCGCCTCGTCGACACGCATGTACTCGATCCAGGCGCGTCCCGCACAGTAGGCGGCGACGTAGAGCGCGAAGGCGCGTCCGTGGCCGAGCCTGAAGCGGCGGTCGGCCCAGACGACGAGCAACGCCACACCGACGCACCACAGCGACTCGTAGAGGAACGTCGGGTGGTAGAGGCCGCTGTCGCGGTTGGCGCCGTCGCTGATCTCCAGCGCCCACGGCACATCGGTGGCCTTGCCGTACAGCTCCTGGTTGAACCAGTTGCCCCAGCGGCCGATGGCCTGGGCGAGCACGATCCCGGGTGCGATGGCGTCCGCGTAGGCCGGGAGCGGGATCCCGCGGCGGCGGCAGCCGATCCACGCGCCGACGGCGCCGAAGGCGATCGCGCCCCAGATCCCGAGGCCGCCCTCCCAGATCTTGAAGGCGTCGACCCAGTTCTTACCGTCGCTGAAGTACAGCTGGTAGTCGGTGATCACGTGGTAGAGCCGGCCGCCGACGAGTCCGAAGGGCACGGCCCAGACGGAGATGTCGGCCACGGTGCCGGCCTTGCCGCCGCGGGCGATCCAGCGCTTGTTGCCGTACCAGACGGCGGCGAAGACACCGAGAATGATGCAGAACGCATAGCCGCGCAGCGGGAGTGGTCCGAGATGGATCACTCCGCTCGACGGACTGGGGATGTAGGCAATGTCCATGGCGGTTCCGACGCTACAGTGCCGGGCGGTGCCTTCGGCAACCCGCCCGGCAACGTCTGCATAACGAGCCCGCGCGGAGAGGGCCCCCGCGCGGCCCCGGTGCTCAGGAGGGCGAGGCGCCCGTGTCGGGAGGTGTGGCCGGTGCGGTGCCCGGCTGCTTGCCCTTGTTGGCCTCCGTGACCCACCTCTTGAAGTTGGCCGGGGTGATGTTCTCGGCGCCCTTCTTGGGGAAGACGGACTCACCGTTGAGCAGGACGGTCGGCGTGCCGCTGAAGCCGCCGTTCTGGAACGCGGCGTTCGAGTTCATCACCCATTTGTCGTGCTTGCCGTCCTCCACGCACTGGCGGAAGCCGGGGGCCGATTCCAGGCCGTCGACCTTGCCCGCCAGCTCCAGCAGCCGCTCGTTGTCGGCGTAGGCGTCGTCCGGCTCCGGCGGCTGGTTCTGGAACAGGGTGTCGTGGTACGGCGCGAACTTGCCGACGTCCTGGGCGCACGCCGCCGCGTTGGCCGCTCGCAGCGAGCCGCTGCCGCCCATGTTGCCGTCGATGATCGTGGCGAGGTGGTAGTCGACCTTGAGCTGCCCCGCGGTCTCCAGCTCCTTGATCGTGTCCCTGAACGCGTTCTCGAACTGACCGCAGGCGGGGCAGCGGAAGTCCTCCCACACGGTGAGGGTCGACGGCGCGTCGCTCATGCCCACGGGGATCGACAGCTCGTCCTTGCCCTGCGCTCCCGACGGGGCCAGCACGGGGCCGGCGGCGCCGCTGCCGCCCTTGTCCTTGTTGGCGTTGGTGGCGACGACTCCGATCGCCGCCGCCGCGCCCAGCACGCCCACCACCGCCGCCGAGACGACCAGGGTGCGCTTGCGCCGCTCGCGCCTCTTCTCCTGCTCACGCTGCACCTGGAGCCGCTCTCGGGCGCTCCTCTTTGCCTCACGGTTCTTCTCGCTCACGCCTCAGCAACGAACCGGGGAGGCGCGTACGCACCTCCCCGGTCCCAGGTCCACCCGTACGAGGGACCTCGGGGGCCCTCCGTCCGTCAGCGCTTGCGAACGCCTTCGGCCAGCTCGCCCGCGAGGCCGCGGACCGCCGTCAGCCCGGCCTCGCGGTCGGGGGCGTCGAGCATCAGTTTGACGAAGGCAGAGCCGACGATGACCCCGTCGGCGAACCCGGCGACCTCGGCGGCCTGCGCCGCGTCTGACACCCCGAGCCCGACGCAGACCGGCAGGTCCGTGCGGGCGCGGGTGCGCCGCACCAGGTCCTGGGCCTGCGCGCCGACCGACTGGCGGGTGCCGGTGACGCCCATGAGGGAGGCGGCGTAGACGAACCCGGAGCCCACGGCCGTGATCTTCGCGAGGCGGTCGTCCCTGCTGCTCGGCGCGACGACGAAGACGGTGGCGAGACCGTGCTTGTCGGCGTGCTCCCGCCACACGTCGGACTCCTGTACGGGCAGGTCGGGCAGGATGCACCCGGCGCCGCCCGCCTCTGCCAGCTCCGTGGTGAAGCGCTCGACGCCGTACCGGTCGACCGGGTTCCAGTAGGTCATGACCAGCACCGGCTTCCCGGTGGCCTGGTACGCCTCGCGGACCGTGCGCATCACGTCCGCGATCCGCACGCCGCCCTTGAGGGCGATGTCGTCGGCGGTCTGGATGACGGGGCCGTCGAGCACCGGGTCGCTGTGCGGCAGCCCGACCTCGACCACGTCGGCGCCGCCGTCGAAGACGGCCTTCACGGCGTCGATGCCACCGTCCACCGTGGGGAATCCGGCCGGCAGATAGGCGATGAGCGCGGCGCGCCCCTCGCTCCTCGCGCCGGCCAGGGTGTCGCTCAACAGCTGGATGTTGCCGCTCACTTGGCGCTCTCCCCGTCGTACAGCCCGAAGTAGCGGGCAGCGGTGTCCATGTCCTTGTCGCCGCGCCCGGAGAGGTTGACGACGATCAGACCGTCCTTCCCCAGCTCACGGCCGATCTCCAGCGCCCCGGCGAGGGCGTGCGCGCTCTCGATGGCCGGAATGACACCCTCGGTACGGGACAGCAGCAGCAGCGCCTTCATGGCCGCGTCGTCGGTCACGGCCCGGTACTCACCGCGCCCGCTGTCCTTGAGGTAGGCGTGCTCGGGGCCGATGCCCGGGTAGTCGAGTCCGGCGGAGATCGAGTACGGCTCGGTGATCTGGCCCTCGTCGTCCTGGAGGACGTAGGACCGTGAGCCGTGCAGGATGCCGGGCTCGCCAGCGCTCAGCGTCGCCGCGTGCTCGCCGGTGCCGATGCCGTGGCCCGCGGGCTCGCAGCCCACCAGCCGTACGGCCTCGTCGGCGAGGAAGGCGTGGAAGAGGCCGATCGCGTTGGAGCCGCCTCCTACACAGGCGACGGCCGCGTCGGGCAGCCGGCCCGCCCTCTCCAGGAGCTGCCACCTGGCCTCGACGCCGATGACGCGGTGGAAGTCGCGCACCATCGCGGGGAAGGGGTGCGGTCCGGCGACGGTGCCGAAGAGGTAGTGCGTACGGTCCACGTTGGCGACCCAGTCGCGGAACGCCTCGTTGATGGCGTCCTTCAGGGTGCGGCTGCCGGACCTGACCGGTACGACCTCGGCGCCGAGCATCCGCATCCGGGCGACGTTGAGCGCCTGGCGCTCGGTGTCGATCTCGCCCATGTAGATGGTGCATTCGAGTCCGAACAGCGCGCAGGCGGTCGCGGTGGCGACGCCGTGCTGTCCGGCCCCGGTCTCGGCGATGACGCGGGTCTTGCCCATGCGCTTGGTGAGCAGCGCCTGGCCCAGCACGTTGTTGATCTTGTGGGACCCGGTGTGGTTCAGGTCCTCGCGCTTGAGGTACACCGTGGCGCCGCCGGCCTCCTCGGCGAACCGGGGGACCTCGGTGAGTGCGCTGGGGCGGCCGGTGTAGTTGACGAGGAGGTCGTTCAGCTCGGCGGCGAAGGCGGGGTCGCCCTTGGCCTTCTCGTACTCGACGGCGACCTCGTCCACGGCGGCGACGAGCGCCTCGGGGATGAACTTGCCGCCGTAGGCGCCGAAGTAGCCCTCGGCGTTCGGGCTCAGGCCCGTGGGATCGGGGATGAAGAACTCGGCAGTCACGGATGGATCTCCTCGTGAGGCGACGGGTGGGTGCACCGTGTGCGCCACGGGCGAACCGGCCCCGCACCGGCGCATGGGCCGGGAGGGCGATGGTCCGGTGGACCGGCACCGCCGGCACGCGCGGGCGCGGCGACACCGCGTGGCGCCGCCGCCCCGGGGGGCGTGCGGCTACGCGGTCGCGCGCTGGTCGCTGTCGGAAGGGCCTCGCCGGGGCGCGGCCCGGCGCCATCGCATGCCGTTGACCTGGCCGGGCTCGTCACCGATCACGTACCGCACCCGCCGCCCGTGCACGCGCCGGGCCGGGGCCCGGCAGCCGCGCGGCCGGCACCCGCGCGCCAGCGGCGCGTGCGGCGCGCGCACGGCGGCGGGGCGTCCGGAGGCGGGCAGGGGCATCGGGGGTCAGCCCCGTCCGTGCCGCAGGGCGGGGTGGGCGCCGGCCGCGACGAGGTCGGCCACGGCCCCCTTCGGGTCGCGCCCGGTGACCAGGGACTCGCCGACGAGCACCGAGTCGGCGCCCGCGTTGGCGTACGCGATGAGGTCGTGCGGTCCGCGCACACCGGATTCGGCGATCCTGACGATGCCTTCGGGGATCTCGGGGGCGAGCCGCTCGAACGTGCCGCGGTCGACCTTCAGCGTCTTCAGGTCGCGCGCGTTGACGCCGATGATCTTCGCCCCGGCGTCGACGGCCCGCTCCACCTCGTCCTCGTCGTGCACCTCGACGATGGGGGTGAGTCCGATGGACTCGGCGCGCTCGATGAGCGAGACGAGCGCGGGCTGCTCCAGGGCGGCGACGATCAGCAGGACGAGGTCGGCGCCGTGCGCGCGGGCCTCCCACAGCTGGTACGCCGTGACGATGAAGTCCTTGCGCAGGACGGGGATGTCGACCTTGGCGCGGACGGCTTCGAGGTCGGCCAGTGAGCCGCCGAAGCGCCGCTGCTCGGTCAGTACGGAGATGACGGACGCGCCGCCCGCCTCGTAGTCGGCGGCCAGCCCCGCGGGGTCGGCGATCGCGGCGAGCGCGCCCTTGGAGGGGCTGGAGCGCTTGACCTCGCAGATCACCGTGACGCCCTCGCCGCGCAGTGCGGCGACGCCGTCCTTGGCGGGCCGGGCCTTGGCCGCGCGCTCCTTGAGTTCGTCGAGGCCGACGCGCGCCTGCCGCTCCGCGAGGTCGGCGCGTACGCCTTCGATGATCTCGTCGAGCACACTCACGCGAGCGGCCCCCTTCCGGGAACGGTGTCGGATTGGGCATGGATGAGGATCAGCCATGCCGATGGTATCCGGAGGAGGGCCGGGGGCCCGCATCCGCTGGTCGAGCATCCCACCACCTGGGACTTCACGGGGCGAACGACGAGCCGAAAGGCAGGTTCCGTACCACTGTGAAGACCAGGATCACCGCTCCGGCGGCCCATCCCAGGAAGGGTGGCACCGAAACACGCAACCGGGTTCCGCGAGCGACGTGAATCAGCCACACCAGCCACACCACGGCGAAGACCGCGTAGCCGGCGACCGCGAGCGCGTTGGCGCCGAGGGCGGCGGCGATGTCGCCGTGCGCGACGGCGTGGGCACTGCGCAGGCCGCCGCAGCCGGGGCAGTAGAGCCCGGTCATGCTGAGCAGCGGGCAGACGGGGTAGTGGCCGCTCTCGTTGGGATCGACCAGGCCGACGTAGGTGAAGGCGGCGACGACGCCGGCGAGCGTGCCGAGCGGCGCGAGGAGCCGCCGGGCGCGGGTCGCCGGAGCGGGGGCCGGGGGCGGCGCGGCGGGTGCAGGCATGGCGTCCACCCGGTGATTGTCCCCCGTCGGGGCGTGAAAGCGCAGCCCGCCCTCGGGCGCGCGCGTCGCTCACGCGCCCGCCGGGGCGCGTGGGACGCACGGGGCCGGATCGCCCCGACGTGCGAAGGCGCGGCCCGGGATGCGGGCCGCGCCTTGCTGTCGCGGTGCGGAAGTACGAGCGCGAGGACGGCGTTACGCGGTCTGCTGCGCCGGCTCGGCCTTCGCCTGGGCGTGCGGCTGACCGGTCGCGTGGCCCTCGCCACGCTCGACGGCCTCGCGCTCCGCGCGGTCCAGGGACGCGCGTGCGGCCTCGACCCGGGCCTGCTTGGCGGCTTCGGACTCCTTGGCGGCGCCGAGGCCGGCGGCGCGCATGGCGAGGCCGACGATGCCGCCGAGGAGGACGACCGCGAGTCCGCCGACGAACCCGATGGGATCGGCCGCCACCATGAAGACGCCTGCGATGCAGAAGCCGATGACAGAGATGGTGACACCGGTCCAGGCGGCCGGGGTGTGTCCGTGGCTGCTGCCCGCCATGAATTCGCTCCTCGTTGCTGATGTGCCGCGGTGGTCGCGCGCTGGGTGAGCCGAACGCTCACGGTTCATTGTCCCGTACCCGTCGGCGTTCCCCGTCGAGGGGGTCGGGATGCGCGGCCCGTGCTAGCCGGTCGGGTCCTCGCCCCGGTCCAGTGCCTTCCAGATGTCCTCGGGCCGGTCGGGGTCCGTGGCGGGCCCGGTGGCCTTGGTACCGCTGGCGGCGGGTCCGCGGACACGGGCGGCGCGCGGGGTGCCGTCGCGTTCGTAGCGGCCCGACATGGTGGGCCAGTGTGATCCGTACCTCAGCGCCAGGAGCCCGGCGAGCAGGATCAGCACGCCGCCGGCCGCCGTCACGTACGGCCAGGCGGTGTGGGTGAGGGCGGCGACGGTCGCGGCGGTGTCTCCGGTCGTGCGCGCGGCCTTGTCGTCGAGCGCGGCGCTGTCGGTCGCGCCGACGAGCGCGGCGGCGGTCGCGCCCGCGCCGCTGAGGGTGAGGAGCACGGAGACCAGCAGCCGGCCCGCCGTACGGACGGCGAAGACGGCGACGAGGGCGGCCAGGCCGACGACGGCGAGCGCGGCCGGGACGCCGGTGACGTCACGGCCCCCGGCGTCGAGCGACACGGTGCCGCCCGCGACGGTGGCGGCGCCCTCGGCCCAGGTCTGGCCGGAGGCGATCAGCACCACCGCGGCGCCGGCGGCGCCCAGGAGGAGCGCGATGCCGAGACTCCGGCCGGAGCGCCTTCTCGTGGCGTCGGCCGGGGTCGCGGCGCGGGGCTGGGGGATGGGTACGGCAGTCACCCGTCCCACTATCCCCTACCGGTGCCGGCCGGTTCGGCCGGGCCTCCCAGCCGGTTCGCGGTGTGGACGGCGCGCAGGACGGCGGCGGCCTTGTTGCGGCACTCGGTGTCCTCGGCGACGGGATCGGAGTCGGCGACGACACCGGCGCCCGCCTGCACGTACGCGGTGCCCTCCCGGAGCAGCGCCGTGCGGATGGCGATGGCGGTGTCGGAGTCCCCGGCGAAGTCGAGGTAGCCGACGCAGCCTCCGTACAGACCGCGCCGTGAGGGTTCCAGTTCGTCGATGATCTGGAGGGCGCGGGGCTTGGGGGCGCCGGAGAGGGTGCCCGCGGGGAAGCAGGCGGTGAGGACGTCGAAGGCGGTACGGCCTTCGGCGACCCGGCCGGTGACGGTCGAGACGATGTGCATGACGTGCGAGTAGCGCTCGACGGACATGAAGTCGACGACCTCGACGCTGCCCGGCTCGCAGACCCGCCCGAGGTCGTTGCGGCCCAGGTCCACCAGCATCAGGTGCTCGGCCCGCTCCTTGGGGTCGGCGAGCAGTTCGTCGGCGAGGGCCTGGTCGTGCTGCGGCGTCTCGCCGCGCGGGCGGGTGCCGGCGATGGGGTGGACCATCGCGTGCCCGTCCTCGACCTTGACGAGCGCCTCGGGGCTGGAGCCGACGACGTCGAAGCCGTCGAAGCGGAAGAGGTACATGTACGGGCTCGGGTTGGTGGCCCGCAGCACCCGGTAGACGTCGAGCGCGCTCGCCGCGCAGGGAGTCTCGAACCGCTGCGAGGGGACGACCTGGAACGCCTCACCGGCCCTGATGCGCTCCTTGATGTCCTCGACGGCCTCCTGAAAGGCGACGCCGCCCCAGAGCGCGGTGTACGGCGGCAGCTCGGACGGCGGCAGCACCGTGGGAACGCTGTCCGCGGGGCGTGACAGGTCGCGCTCCATGGCGTCGAGACGGCCGACGGCGTCCGCGTACGCCTCGTCGACGCCCGTGTCGAGGTCGTTGTGGTTGATCGCGTTGGCGATGAGCAGCACGGTGCCCGAGCGGTGATCCAGGACGGCGAGGTCGGAGGTGAGCAGCATCGTCAGCTCGGGCAGGTGGAGATCGTCGCGCGCGTGGTCGCCGATCTTCTTCTCCAGCCGGCGGACGACGTCGAAGCCGAGGTAGCCGACCATGCCGCCGGTGAAGGGTGGCAGGTCGGCCTCGTCGTCGTGGAGGGTGCGCGGCGTGTGGAGTGTCTCCACGGTGGCGCGCAGGGCGGCCAGCGGGTCGCCGTCGACGGGTACGCCGACGGGCGGGGTGCCGAGCCAGTGGGTGCGTCCGTCGCGTTCGGTGAGGGTGGCGGCGGACCGTACGCCGATGAAGGAGTAGCGCGACCAGGAGCGGCCGTTCTCGGCGGATTCGAGGAGGAAGGTCCCCGGGCGTTCGGCGGCGAGCTTGCGGTAGAGACCGACCGGGGTGTCGCCGTCCGCGAGGAGCCGGCGGCCGACCGGGATGACACGGCGGTCGACCGCCAGCTTGCGGAAGGTGTCGAGATCCATGGCCGGTGAGCTTAGTGGCCCGCGGGGCCGGTGGCCGTCGTCGTCGGCAGGATGACGTCCGCGTCGAAGCAGGTCCGGTCGCCCGTGTGGCAGGCGGCGCCCACCTGGTCGACCTTGAGGAGGATCGTGTCGGCGTCGCAGTCGAGCGCGACGGACCTGACGTGCTGGACGTGGCCGGATGTGTCGCCCTTGACCCAGTACTCGCGGCGGCTGCGGGACCAGTAGGTGCCGCGTCCGGTGGTGAGGGTGCGGTGCAGGGCCTCGTCGTCCATCCAGCCCAGCATCAGCACCTCTCCGGTGTCGTACTGCTGGGCGACGGCCGGGATCAGCCCGTCGGCGCCGCGTTTGAGCCGGGCGGCGATGGCGGGGTCGAGGCCGCTGGCGGGGACGGGGCCCGGGGTCGCGCTGGTCATGGGGCCATTGTGCCGCGCCCGTGCCGTCGGCCGGCGGGGACGTCCACTGGGCGGACCGCGCGCGTCGGTCGTACGCTTGCGACATGTCGACCCATGCGAAGCGTGAACGGCTTCTGCTCGCCGATCTGTTGGAGGCGGCGGGACCCGAGGCCCCGACTCTGTGCGAGGGCTGGAACGCCCGTGATCTCGCCGTGCACGTGGTGGTGCGCGAGCGACGCCCGGACGCGGCGGGAGGACAGCTCATCGGCCCGCTCAGGAACCGGCTGGAACGGGTGCGAGGGGAGTATCTGGCGAAGCCGTACGAGGAGCTGATCCAGCTCATCCGCACGGGGCCGCCCAGGATGTCGCCGTTCGGGATCAAGCAGCTCGACGAGGCGGCGAACACCGTCGAGTTCTATGTGCACGCCGAGGACGTACGGCGGGCACAGCCGGAGTGGACGCCCCGTGAGCTGGACAAGGTCTTCTCGAACGCCCTGTGGGCGCGGCTGGAGAAGGGCGCCCGGATGATGGGCCGCAGGTCGCCGGTGGGGCTGGTGCTGCGCCGTCCGGACGGCCAGACGGCGGTGGCGCACCGGGGTTCGCCGGTGGTGACGGTCACCGGCGAGCCGGGTGAGCTGCTGCTGTACGTCTTCGGGCGGCAGGAGGCGGCGCGCGTCGAGGTCGACGGCGACAAGGAGGCCGTCGACAGGGTGCGGCGGGCGAAGCTCGGGATGTAGCCGCCCGGGCCGGCCCGCTCACGGCCGGGGGCCGGGCAGTTCCGCGCGCCGCAGCGTGGTGAAGGCCAGGCCCAGCAGGCCGCCCGCCGCGCAGACGGCGGCGCTGACGACGAAGACCGGGCCGGTGCCCCAGAGTCCGGTGGCGGCGCCGGTGACCGGGTGGCCGAGCGGCGCGATGCCGAGGGTGAAGAGGGTGGCCACCGATGTCACCCGACCGAGGTACCCGGGCTCGGTGACGGTCTGGATCAGCGCCCCGCAGAGCCCGCCGCCGAGGCCGGCCGACAGACCGACGACGAGGCCGGCCGGGACGGCGAGGCCGACGGTGGGCACGGAGGCGAGGGCGGCGACGGCGAGGGAGCCGGCGACGATCGAGAGGCACAGGACGAGGCCCGCGCGCGGGAGGCGTCCGCGCACTGCCAGGAGCAGGGAGGCGGCTCCGGCGCCGACACCGAACGCGGCGACGATCCAGCCCATGCCGCCGGCGCCCCAGCCGCGTTCCCGGGCGAGCAGGACGAGCCCGAGGTTGAGCGGGCCGACGAAGCCCAGCTCGCTCAGGGCGATGACGAGCATCAGCGGTCCCAGGACGCGGTGGCGCCGGATGTGCCGCAGTCCGTCGGTGAGTTCACGCCAGGGGGTCGCCGTGGCGGACGCGGGTCCGCCGTGGGTCCGTGTCGTGCCGCGAGCGGGCGGGGGCGTCATCCGTACGGAGACGAGCAGGACCAGCGACACGGCGAAGAGACCGCCCGCCATGGCGAACGCCGCCGCGGGGCCGCCGAACGCGACGAGGAGCCCGCCGAGCGGTCCCCCGGTCACGTTGGCCACGCGCGCGCCCAGGCCGCGCAGCCCCTGCACCCGGGCGAGCTGTCCGGGGGCGGTGATCCGGGGCGGCAGGGCGCCGACGGCGGGCAGGAACAGGGCGTCGACGACGCCGAAGACCAGGGCGACGGCGACCAGCAGCCAGAGGCCGGGGGCGGTGACGAGCAGGAGCGCGGCGACGGCGAGGATCACGACGCAGCGGGCGGCGTCGCTGCCGATGACGACACGGCGCGGGCCGCACCGGTCGGCGAGCACTCCCCCGCCGAGCATCAGGACGGCGCGGGGCACCGCGCCCACGGCCAGCACGAGACCGGCCTGGGTGGGGCTGCCGGAGCGGGCGGCGGCCCAGGCGAGCGCCATGTAGTACACGCTGTCGCCGGCCGCCGACAGCGTGTAGGCGGCGAGCCAGCGCAGGACGTTCGCGTCACGGTGGGCGGGCCGCCCGGGCTCCGGTGCCGGGCAGGGCGTGGGCGCGGATCGGGTGGTCCGGGGTACGGCCGTCTCACTCATGGGGGCACGGGCCTTCCGTGGGGCGGTATGCGCGACACGTGCGGGCGGGCGGTGACGGAGGCCGGCCGCGTGCGGGGCGCGCGGTCTCACTGCTGCCGGAAGGGGAATCCGTAGATGTGCAGCGCGACGTTCTCACGGTCCGCGGCGTCCCCGGCGTCCTGTGCGGCCCGCGCCGCGTCGGTGTGCCGCTTGATCAGCTCGTGCATCTCCTCGCTCAGCACGGCCAGTTCGCCGGGTGTGAACGGGCCGAGGAACTCGCTGCTGAAGGCGGCGCCGCGCCACTGCGGCGACCAGGCGGACCGGCTGTCCAGATGGGCGCGGTACAGCTCCCCGCGCTGCTCGAACGACATCCGGCCGATGGCGGCGTGCGTGGCGGCCTTCTCGGGCGCGTCACGGAAGTCCTCGTCATGGAAGGAGAGGCCCTCGGACGCCGTCTGCCACCAGCGTTCACGCCCGTCGCTGCCCTGTGCCGGCGCCTCCTCGATCAGCCCGTGATCGGCGAGTTTGCGCAGGTGGTAGCTGACGAGCGAGACGGCCTCGTCGAGCTGCTCCGCGAGCTGCGACGCGGTGGCCGTACGGGAGATGTACAGCGCGCGGTAGAGCTTCATCCGCAGGGGGTGACCGAACGCCTTGAGGGTGTCCAGGTCGTCGACTCTGCGGGGGTGATGGGCGGTCATACTCCGCACCGTAGATACAAAAGAAAAGTTGCGCAATATAAGTTGCGCAATAAATCCTGTGGAGTCGGGGGCGCGGGACGCGGGGGGACGGGGACAGCGGCGAGGACGGGGACCGTGGCGGGGCGGCAGCCGTCGGGGCCGGCCGCCGTCACATGTCGAGCAGCCGCCTGGCCGCGAGCGCGAGGGAGATCTCGACCACGTCGGCGGGCCGGGCCAGCGAACGGCCGGTCAACTGCTCGAAGCGGCGCAGCCGGTTGAGGACGGTGTTGCGGTGGCAGTAGAGCCGGGTGCCGGCGCGCTGTGCCGAGCCGTCCGCCTCCAGCCAGGTCCGGACCGTGTCGACCAGGAGATCCCGGTCGGCCGGGTCGAGCCGGTCCAGCGGGCCGAGCACCCGCTCCGCGAGGGCCGCGCCCAGCCGGGACGAGGAGACGACCAGCGCGGCCGGCAGGTGGTCGTCCAGCAGGACGACGCCGCCGCCACGCGGGCAGGCGCGCAGCGCGGTCGCGGCCAGCCCGCGCGCCTCACCGAGGGCGGCGAGCCCCGTGACGGCCGAGCCGATGCCGACGCGCGTGCCCGGAGCCACGGTCAACCCGGCCGCGAGCGCGGCCAGTTCACCGTCACCGCGGCAGCCACCCGCGTACGGCGGCTCGTTCACCGGCTCCGGGGCGCGGCCGGCCAGCAGGACGACGACCTGTTCGGAGCCGGGCGACAGGTGGCGCAGCGCGTGCGTACCGGGCGGCAGGCCCACCACGGGACCCGCGGCGCCCGCGACAGCGGCACCGGAGGCGGCCACCACGGCGTAACGCCCGTCCTCGGGGAGTTCCAGCATGGCCGCGGCGTCCGGGATGTCGGCGATGCGCGCGGTGCCGTCGAGGAGCGCCGCCACGGTCAGCCGCTGCTGGTTCTCGCGGCGCCAGGCGAGCCGGCGCCCGGTGGCCCGGTAGGCGTCGGCGACGAGACCGCAGTGTTCGTCGACGAAGCTCCAGACGTCGGAGGCGACATGGACCAGCAGCCGGATGTCCTCGGGCCGGCGCCGGGTGGTCTCGTCCACGAGGCCCTGCCACACCATCGCCCCACCGAGCCGGAAGGCGTGCAGCAACGCGTCGAGCGGCAGGCCCTGTTCGGCCCGGCACTCGCCGATCCGCCTCGACATGCGGCAGGCGGCCTCGCGTGATTCCCGTGGCCGGATCAGGGAGCCGACGCTCAGGCGCAGCGAGCGGTTCGCCTCCTGCCAGATCCCGGCGGCGTCGGCCTCGATCGCCGCGCGGTAGGCGGGCTCCTTCTCGCGGAGCGCGGCGACCAGCCGATGGGTCAGTCCGGCGAGGTCGTCCAGCAGCGCCTGCGCGGCGCGGTGCAGTACGGCGACGGCCTCGGCGTCCACCAGGGAGCGGGCGGGCCGGGCCCCGGCGGCGGCCCTGGCGGACGAGGCGACCGGGGACGTGACGGGCGACGCGTGCGGCGCCCTGACCCGCGAGCGGATGACATGCGGCATGGCGGCCTCCACCGGGAGTCGGCTCGCTCCGGCGCGGCGGGGTGCGGCCCCGGGCCCGCGCCGGATCTTCCTGACGCCCGCAGAATGACATACCGCCCGGTCGGTACCTAGGGGTTTGCCGCATTCTCCTCGTCACGGTCCAACAATCGCGCCAACTCCGTCCGTGAACGGACCCCCAGCGCGGCGAAGACATTGCGCAGGTGGTGGTCGACCGTTCGCGGGCTCACCGAGAGCCGCACCGCCACCTCCCGGTTGGTCGCGCCCTCGGCCACGCACCGGGCGACGCGCCGCTGCTGGGCGGTCAGCAGGTCCACCGGGCCCGAACCGGCCACCGACTCCCCCGCGGCCCGCAGTTCACCGGCGGCGCGCTCGGCCCAGACCCGCGCGCCGCACCGCTCGAACGCGACGAGCGCGTCCCGCAGCGGGTCACGCGCCTCGCGGGTCCGGCGGCGCCGCCGCAGCCACTGGCCGTACAGCAGCTCCGTACGGGCGCGTTCGAAATCGCCGCCCGACCGGGCGTGGTGGGCGAGCGCCTCCTCGTACCGGGCGGCGGCCTCCCCCGCCGGGGCCAGCAGCGCGTGGCAGCGGGCCAGTTGCGCCGGCGCCACCGGGTCGGCCGTCCACGCCGTCCACACCGTGAACTCCCCGACCACGGCGCGCGCCTCCTCGCCCCGGCCCGCCAGGACCGCCGCCTCCACGAAGCACGGCACGGCGAGCATCAGCGCCGCGAAGTGGCCCCGCCGGGGGCCGTCGAGCACCAGCGGGGCGAGCCGTGCCGCCGCCCGGGTGTGCCGGCCCGCCGCCAGGTCCGCGCGGGCCACCGCCCAGGTGGCGAGGGTGGCGGCCTGCCCGAGGCCGTGGGGCCCGGCGTCGGCCGCCGCCGACGCGGCGTGCTCCGCGCACGCGGCGCCGTCGCCTTCCACGGAGGCGGCCATGGCGAGTACGGCGTGCAGCGCGGCTGCGGCGTTGCGCTGCCCGAGCCGGTCGGCGGCGCGCAGCCCCTCGCACGCGTGGACGCGGGCGCGCGCGTGGCGGCCCGCCCGCAGCTCGCCGTAGGCGAGGTGCTCCAGGGCCTGCGGCAGCAGCGCCTCGGGGCCGTGGGCGCGTACGGCGGCCAGTGCCCGTGCCCCGGCGCGGCAGGCGGCGTCGACCTCGCCGAGGACGAGGGCCGCGATGCCCGAGCGCAGCAGTGCGGCCGGGTCACCCGTGCGGTCGCCGGTGTCGAGGCAGCCGCGCAGCAGGGCCCGCCCGTCGTCCGTACGGCCGTCGAGCACGGCGCACATGCCCGCGCGGAAGCGGTCGAGCGCCGGATCGGACGCCGGATCGTTGCTGCGGCCGGTTGCCCGGTCGCGCCACCCGATCCGGCTCATGGCACGCAGATAACCGGGCACGTCGCCGGTGAGCCAGGCCGCCTCCGCCGCGCCGAGCAGGGCGCCGACGGCGCGGCCCCCGTCGTGCGGGGCGAGCAGTTCGGCGGCGGTGAGCAGGGCCTCCCCCGCGTCGGCCACCGGTCCGTCGCGCAGGGCGATCAGCCCCCGTACGTAGTGGGCGCGGCCGGGCGCGGGGACGGAGCGCACCCGGGTCAGCAGCGCGCGGGCGCGCCCCGGGTCGCCGGCCAGCCAGGCGTGTTCGGCGGCCGCGGCGAACCGCTCGCCGCGCAGGGCCTCGTCGGTGGAGAGCGCGGCGGCCCGGCCGAGGGCCGCCGCGCGGTCGGCGTGCGGGCGGGGCGGCCCGGCGGCGCGTGCCAGGGCCTCGGCGAGCGCCGGATCGTGGCCGTCGGCCGCGCACGCGCGCTGGACCAGCCTCGGCAGGGTCCGGTGCGGTCCGTCGAGCACGGTGGCCAGGAGGCGGTGCACGGCGCGGCGGCGGGCGAGCGGGGCACGGCGCAGGAGGGCACGGCGCAGCAGCGGCTCGGTGAAGTGGACGCGCCCGCCGTCGATCCGCACCGCGCCCAGTGTCTCGGCCGGGCCCAGCAGCGCGGGGTCGACCCCGGCGAGCCGGCCGGCGCGCAGCAGGACGGCGGTGTCCGCGCCGGTCCCCTCGGGCTCGTGCTCCTCGGCCGCCGCCGCGAACAGCAGCAGGAGACGGGTGTCGTCGGGCAGCCCGTCGACGTACGCGGCGTAGGCGTCGAGCAGGCTCTCCCCGCCGCTCAGCGGCTGCGGGAGGCTGCCGCGGCCGGCCAGCTGGTCCTCGGTCAGGCGGGCGGCGAGGGCGGTGAGCAGCCGGGGGTTGCCCGCCGCCTCGCGCAGCAGCTCCTCGCGTACGCCGGGATCGGCCCGGCCGCCGGTCAGCCGGTCGAGCAGCGCGCGGGACGCGGAGCGGTGGAGCGGGCCGAGGCGCAGCGTGGGCAGCGCGGCGAAGTCCCGTTCCCCGGCGTGCTGTTCGGTGGCGGTGAGCAGTACGGCGACCCCGCGGGCGGGGGTCAGCCTGCGGATCGCGAAGACGAGCGCGGCTCTCGACCCGGCGTCCCAGGCGTGCGCGTCGTCCACACAGACCAGCAGGGGGTGGAGCGCGCCGAGGGTCGTCAGGAGGTCGAGCAGCGCGGTGGGCGCGGTGCCGGGGTGTGGGATGAGGGTGGCGGGCGGCGGCAGCGGTCCGGGCGCCGAGCACAGGAGGGTGTGCAACCCGCTGTAGGGCAGCAGGCGTTCGGCGGGGGCGGCGGTCGCGTGCAGCAGCACCGGGCCGCGGCCGCCGCCGGGGGCGGGTCCCTCCGGGCCGTACGCGTCCAGCGCGTGGCGCAGGAGCGCGGTGCGGCCGGTGCCCGGCGCCCCGGTCAGGACGAGGGTGGCGCCGCGCCCGGCCCTCAGCCGGGTCAGCAGCGTGTCCAGGATGGCGAGTTCACCGCTGCGGCCGTACAGCCGGAGCGGACTGCGAACGGTCGTCGATGGGGTCACGTCCGGCACGTTACTGCCGCGTAAACAAGGCCGGAAGGCTCGCGTCCAGGGGCCTTGTCACCGGCGGCCGGGGCTGGGCGGCGACCCAGCGGGCGGGGCCCCGCGCTGTGCACGGGCACAGTGCGGGGGCCCGCCGTGGGGCGGGGGTCTCGGGGTGGGGTCAGCCGAGCGGGCAGCTCCCCCGCCACTCCTCGATGGTGAGGCTGGGCCGGGGCAGCGGGCAGAGGAACTGCTCGTAGCGGGTGTCGTCGTCGATGAACCGCTTCAGCCAGGAGACGCTGTACTTCGCGATCGTCGTGTTGGACGAGTTGGGCGTGAAGTGGCTGGCGCCGTTGAGTTCCAGATACGCCTTGTCGAGCGAGCCGGGCAGCGACTCGTAGAACGGTTCCGAGTGCGTGGCGACGGGGGCGACCGTGTCGCCGTCCGCACCGACGACCAGGGTCGGCGTCCGCAGCTCGGGCCAGGACTTGTCGGTGTTCCAGCCGGTCAGCGGTATCGCCGCCTTCAGCGAGGTACGGCTCTTGGCGGCCTCCAGTGTGCCGCCGCCGCCCATCGAGTGGCCCATGACGCCGAGCCGGGCCGCGTCGATCCGGCCGCGGACCGTGCTGCGCTGCGTCAGGTAGTCGAGCGCGGCGAGGAGTTGGCGGCCCCGGCTGTCCGGCTGGTCGAGGGTGGTGTTCGTGTCGATGGTGAAGACGACGAAGCCCTGCGAGGCGAGTCTCGGGCCGAGCCACGCCATGCTGGACTGCGTGGCCGTGAAGCCGGGCGCGATCGCCACCGCGCCGAAGGTGCCGTCCGCCGTGGACGTCGGGTAGTAGACGGTGCCGCCGCCGAAGCCGCTGACGACGAGCGAGGAGACGCTGGTCTGCGAGACGGCGTAGGAGCCGCGTGCCGCCTCGATGCTGGACACGGTCGGGTCGGGGCCGCGCTCGTACGGGTTGGCGGCGGCGGCCTCGGGGGCGCCGCCGGCCGCCTGGGCGCCGGGGACGAGCCCGCCGAAGAGGGCGGCGGTCGCGGCGCCGGCGGTCAGCGCGAGGCTCCAGACGCGTGAGCGGGAGCGGGACGCGTGACGCACGGGGGACGGGAGACGGTCGCGGCTGCGGCCCGCCGGGCTGTCGCCGGTGGAGAGTTGCTGCACGAGGGGGGTCCTCTCGGTGGGGGCGGCGCCCTCGCGGGAGGACCGGGCCCCGTCGTCCCAGGGCCACGGGCTCCGCCGGACGGCGGCCGCCGTACTGGCTGACGGGGACCACGATCCCGTCGCCGACACCCTTCGCGCATCGGCTACTTCGCCGGTGTTGACGCGAACCGCCCCGGAACGGACCGTTCCGGGGCGGTGGGACGTGCGTCGGTCCAGGGCGTCAGCGCACCGCGTGCCCCGCGTCCCGCAGCGCCTTCTTGACTTCGGAGATCCGCAGATCACCGAAGTGGAAGACGGAGGCGGCGAGTACGGCGTCCGCGCCCGCGTCGACCGCCGGCGGGAAGTCCGCGAGGCCGCCCGCGCCGCCGGAGGCGATGACGGGAACGGTGACGTGCGCCCGTACGGCCGCGATCATCTCCGTGTCGTAGCCGTCCTTCGTGCCGTCCGCGTCCATCGAGTTGAGCAGGATCTCACCGGCGCCGAGATCGGCCGCGCGGTGCGCCCACTCCACGGCGTCGATACCCGTGCCCCGGCGCCCGCCGTGCGTCGTGACCTCGAAGGTGCCCTCGGGTGTGCGCCGCGCGTCGACCGACAGGACGAGCACCTGGCGGCCGAAGCGCTCGGCGATCTCCCGGATGAGGTCGGGGCGCGCGATGGCGGCCGTGTTGACGCCGACCTTGTCCGCGCCAGCCCGCAGCAGCTTGTCGACGTCCTCGGTGGTGCGGACCCCGCCGCCGACCGTGAGCGGGATGAAGACCTGCTCGGCGGTGCGGCGCACCACGTCGTAGGTCGTCTCGCGGTCGCCCGACGAGGCGGTGATGTCGAGGAAGGTCAGCTCGTCGGCGCCCTCGGCGTCGTACAGCCTGGCCATCTCGACGGGGTCACCGGCGTCGCGCAGATTCTGGAAGTTGACGCCCTTGACGACCCGGCCGTTGTCCACGTCGAGGCAGGGGATGACGCGTACGGCGAGGCTCATGCCGGACCTCCGGACGGTGCGCGGAAGGCTTCGAGTTCGACCTCGACCACCAGGCTCGGGTCGATGAAACCGGCGACGACGATCATCGAGGCGGCCGGGCGTACGGCGCCGAACAGCTCCTTGTGGGCGCGCCCCACGTCGTCCGCGTCCCCGGCGTGCGTGAGATACATCCGGGTGCGCACCACGTGCTCGGCGCCGAGGCCGAGTTCGCCCAGCGCCCTGAGTCCGACGCCGAAGGCGGTGACGGCCTGTTCGTACGGTCCGCCCTCCGCGATCCGCCCGTCGACCACGGAGGTGCAGCCGGAGACGAGGACGAGACCGCCGGGCAGGCCGACCGCCCGGGAGTAGCCGAAGACGTCCTCCCAGGGACCGTCCGAGGAGACCCGGCGCACACCGTCGGAGGCGTCCGTACCGGGCGTGCCCGTGCCCGGGGTGCTCGGGAGGGGCGGGCTCTCGCTCATCGGGACACCTCCGCGAGGGCCTCTTCCAGGGTGAACGCCTTCGCGTACAGGGCCTTGCCGATGATCGCTCCCTCGACGCCCTCGGGCACCAGCGAGGCGATGGCGCGCAGGTCGGCGAGCGAGGAGACCCCGCCCGAGGCGACCACCGGCCGGTCGGTGGCCGCGCACACGCGCTTCAGGAGGTCCAGGTTGGGCCCCTGGAGGGTGCCGTCCTTGGCGATGTCGGTGACGACGTACCGGGCGCAGCCGGCCGCGTCGAAGCGCTCCAGCGTCTTGAAGAGGTCGCCCCCCTCGCTGGTCCAGCCGCGCCCGCGCAGCGTCGTGCCGCGTACGTCGAGGCCGATCGCGATCCGGTCGCCGTACGCGGCGATGGCCTCGGCCGCCCACTCGGGGGTCTCCAGCGCCGCCGTACCGAGGTTGACGCGGGCGCAGCCGGTGGCGAGGGCAGCGGTGAGCGAGGCGTCGTCGCGGATACCGCCGGACAGCTCCACGCGGATGTCCATGGCCTCGGTGATCCCGGCGACCAGGTCCCTGTTGTCCCCGGTGCCGAACGCCGCGTCGAGGTCCACGAGATGCAGCCACTCGGCGCCCGAGCGCTGCCAGGCGAGCGCGGCTTCGAGCGGTGAGCCGTAACGGGTCTCGGAGCCCGACTCGCCGTGGACGAGCCGTACGGCCTGGCCGTCGCGCACGTCGACGGCGGGGAGGAGTTCGAGCCTCCGTACGGAGGACGGGGTGGGTGCGGGGGACATCAGAAGGTTCCGATCCAGTTGGACAGCAGCTGGGCTCCGGCGTCGCCGGACTTCTCGGGGTGGAACTGCGTGGCCCACAGTGCACCGTTCTCCACGGCGGCCACGAACGGCTCGCCGTGCCGGGACCAGCTGACCTTCGGGGCGCGGATCCTGGCGTTGGTGACTTCGAGGGTCCAGTCGTGGACGGCGTAGGAGTGGACGAAGTAGTAGCGCTCGGCGGGGTCGAGTCCGGCGAAGAGCAGGCTGTCCGCGGGCGCGTCGACGGTGTTCCATCCCATGTGGGGGACGGTCGGCGCGGTGAGCGGGCCGACCGTGCCCGGCCATTCGTCGAGCCCTTCGGTCTCCACACCGTGCTCGATGCCGCGCTCGAAGAGGATCTGCATGCCGACGCAGATACCGAGTACGGGACGTCCGCCGGCCAGCCGGCGGCCGACGATCCAGTCGCCGCGAGCCGCGCGGAGCCCTTCCATGCAGGCGGAGAAGGCGCCGACGCCGGGCACGACGAGCCCGTCCGCGTTCATCGCCTTGTCGAAGTCGCGGGTGATCTCGACCTCGGCCCCCGCGCGGGCGACGGCGCGCTCGGCCGAACGGACGTTGCCGAAGCCGTAGTCGAGGACGACGACGTTCTTGGTCATTCCCAGAGCCCCTGGATACGGAGGATGCCGGCGAGCAGGCAGAGCGCGGAGCATATGGCGAGCAGGACGACGACGCCCGTGGGCTGCTTCTGCTTGGCGAAGGAGTAGACGCCGCCGGCCAGGAACAGGCCGAGGACGATGAGGATGGTGTTGAGGCCGGTCATGGGCTTACAGGGCGCCCTTCGTGGACGGGAGGATGCCGACGGCGCGCGGGTCGCGCTCGCTCGCGTACCGCAGGGCGCGGGCGAGGGCCTTGAACTGGCACTCCACGATGTGGTGCGCGTTGCGCCCGTACGGCACGTGCACGTGCAGCGCGATCTGCGCCTGGGCGACGAACGACTCCAGGATGTGCCGGGTCATCGTCGTGTCGTAGCTGCCGATCATCGGAGCCATGGACTCCGGCTCGGTGTGCACCAGGTAGGGGCGGCCGGAGAGGTCCACGGTGACCTGGGCGAGCGATTCGTCGAGCGGGACGGTGCAGTTGCCGAAGCGGTAGATGCCGACCTTGTCGCCGAGCGCCTGCTTGAAGGCGGCGCCGAGGGCGAGGGCGGTGTCCTCGATGGTGTGGTGCGAGTCGATGTGCAGATCGCCCTCGGTCTTGACCGTGAGGTCGAAGAGGCCGTGCCTGCCGAGCTGGTCGAGCATGTGGTCGTAGAAGCCGACGCCCGTCGACACCTCCACCTTGCCCGTGCCGTCGAGGTCGAGCTCGACAACGACCGAGGTCTCCTTGGTCGTTCGTTCCACGCGGCCGATACGGCTCATGCGCTCTGCTCCTTCGTCAATTTACGTACCGCGTCGAGGAACGCGTCGTTCTCGGACGGGGTGCCCGCCGTGACCCGCAGCCGGCCGGGGACGCCGTTGTCGCGCACCAGCACGCCCTGGTCGAGGATCGTCCGCCAGGCCCGGTGCGCGTCCTCGAAGCGGCCGAACTGGACGAAGTTGGCGTCCGAGTCGGTGACGTCGAAGCCCATCGCCCGCAGCTCGGTGACCAGCCGGTCCCGCTCCTTCTTCAGCTGTTCGACGTATCCGAGCAGCGTATCGGTGTGCTCCAGCGCCGCGAGCGCGGTGGCCTGGGTGATGGCGGAGAGGTGGTACGGCAGTCGCACCAGCTGTACGGCGTCGACCACGGCGGGGTCGGCGGCGAGATAGCCCAGGCGCAGTCCGGCGGCGCCGAATGCCTTGGACATCGTGCGGGACACGACGAGGTTCGGCCGGCCCGCGAGCAGCGGCAGCAGCGAGGGGTGGTGGCTGAACTCGACGTACGCCTCGTCCACGACGACCAGGGAGGGACGCGCGGCCTGCGCCGCGTCGTACAGCCGCAGGACGGTCGTCGCGTCGACCGCGCTGCCGGTGGGGTTGTTGGGGGTGGTGACGAAGACGACGTCGGGGCGGTGCTCGGCGACGGCGCGCTCGGCGGCGGCCACGTCGATGGTGAAGTCCTCGTTGCGGGGTCCGGAGACCCAGCCGGTGCTGGTGCCGCGGGCGATGAGGTGGTGCATGGAGTACGAGGGCTCGAAGCCGATCGCGGTGCGGCCGGGGCCGCCGAAGGTCTGGAGCAGTTGCTGGATGACCTCGTTGGAGCCGTTGGCCGCCCAGACGTGGGCGGCGGTCAGCGGGAGGTCCCCGGCGGTGCGGCGCAGATAGGCGGCGAGCGCGGTGCGCAGTTCGACCGCGTCCCGGTCGGGGTAGCGGTTGAGCCCGCGCGCGGCCTCCCGGACCCGTTCGGTGATCCGCTCGACCAGCGGTTCGGGCAGCGGGTACGGGTTCTCGTTGGTGTTGAGGTGGACGGGGACGTCCAGTTGGGGCGCCCCGTAGGGGGACTTGCCGCGGAGCTCGTCGCGAACGGGCAGGTCGTCGATGCTCGTCATGCGCCGGTCACCTCCCCCGGGGACGCCGGTACGGACGGCAGTTTCCAGCCGAAACGCGCCTTGACCGCGGCGCCGTGCGCGGGCAGGTCCTCGGCCTCGGCGAGGGTGACGACGTGGTGGGCGACGTCGGCGAGGGCGTCGCGCGTGTAGTCGACGATGTGGATGCCGCGCAGGAAGGACTGGACGGAGAGCCCCGAGGAGTGGCAGGCGCAACCGCCGGTCGGCAGGACGTGGTTGGAGCCGGCGCAGTAGTCGCCGAGCGAGACCGGGGCGTAGGGCCCCACGAAGATCGCGCCGGCGTTGCGGACCCTGGCGGCGACGGCGGCGGCGTCGGCGGTCTGGATCTCCAGGTGCTCCGCCCCGTACGCGTCGACGACCCGCAGGCCCTCCTCGACGCCGTCGACCAGCACGATCGCGGACTGCTTGCCCGCGAGGGCGGGCGCGACACGGTCCGCCAGGTGCTTGGTGGCGGCGGTCTGCGGGACGAGTTCCTTCTCGACGGCGTCGGCGAGGTCGGTGGAGTCGGTGACGAGGACGGCGGCGGCGAGCGGGTCGTGCTCGGCCTGGCTGATCAGGTCGGCGGCGACGTGCGCCGGGTCGGCGGTGGCGTCGGCGAGTACGGCGATCTCGGTGGGGCCGGCCTCGGTGTCGATGCCGATTCGGCCGGCGAAGTAGCGCTTGGCCGCGGCGACCCAGATGTTGCCGGGGCCGGTGACCATGTCGGCGGGCGGGCAGCCGTCGGGCCCGGTCGTGCCGTAGGCGAACATCGCGACGGCCTGGGCGCCGCCGACCGCGTACACCTCGTCGACGCCGAGCAGCGCGCAGGCGGCGAGGATCGTCGGGTGCGGCAGTCCGCCGAACTCCTCCTGGGGAGGCGAGGCGAGGGCGATCGAGCCGACGCCGGCCTCCTGCGCGGGGACCACGTTCATGATCACGGAGGACGGGTACACGGAGCGTCCACCGGGCGCGTACAGCCCGACGCGGCCGACGGGCACCCACTTCTCCGTCACCCTGCCGCCGGGCACGACCTGTGTGGTGTGCTCGGTGCGCCGCTGGGCGCGGTGGACGGTGCGGGCCCGCGCGGCCGACTCGTCGAGCGCGGCCCGTACGGCGGGATCCAGGGCCTCCAGGGCGCGGGTGAGGGCCTCGGCGGGCACCCGTACCCGGTCCAGCGTCACGCCGTCGAACTCGCGGGCGTAGTCGATCAGTGCCGCGGTGCCCCGATGGCGTACGTCCTCGCAGATGGGCCGCACCTTCGCGAGGGCGGCTTCCACGTCGAACTCGGCACGGGGCAGC
The DNA here is from genome assembly GCF_055583685.1 of Streptomyces sp. NPDC104581. NCBI lineage: Bacteria > Bacillati > Actinomycetota > Actinomycetes > Kitasatosporales > Streptomycetaceae > Streptomyces > Streptomyces sp. NPDC104581. The sequence continues at coordinate 62,813 of NZ_JBVJNN010000029.1, read as the reverse complement.
AGGCCGCGCAGCGCGCCGCCCTCGGGGAGGGCGTCGCCGCGCAGATCGATTCGTGAGATCACGCGGTCAATTCTCGCAGACCTCATCAGACCGCCGGTCGCCCGTATCACTGGCTGATATGAGCCCTGATTGTCACTCACGGCTACTATCGTTGACTTTTGGCGTTCATTCGGTCACTCAGAGGGAAGAACATTCGTACGGCCCCACATCAGCAGTCCCGTCCGGCGACGGCTGCTCGGGAGTCACACATGGGGACGGGACGGCGACAGAGCGCGCGGCACCGCGCCCATCGAGGTACGGCGCGCAGCACGGCACGGCAACGGGGAAGCGAGGCGCGGCAGTGTCCGAGCCGCACGACGACGAGGCTCCGGACTGGCTCTCGGCCACAGAACTCGGCATGTGGCAGGCCTTCCGGAACGGCAGCACCTACGACCTGAGCGTGCCGAGTCCACTGCTCAACGATCCGGCGGCGGCCGGTCCCTGGGGCGAGCACCGCAGTGTGCGCGCCCGGGTGATCGCGCTGCTGCTGCTGAGCGGGCCCTCGGCGCGGCCGGGGCGGGTGGCCGCCCTGAAGCTGCGCGGGGCCTACATAAGCGGGTCGCTGGACCTGGCGGGCGGCAACGTCGATCCGTACGTGGAGCTGACCTACTGCCGGTTCGAGCGGGAGCTGGTGCTGCCGGAGTGCCACTTCACCACGCTGCGGCTGGTGGGCTGTGTGCTCCCGCGCCTGGAGGGCGCCCGGCTGCGCACGGAGGGCGATCTGCATCTGCCGCGCTGTCAGGTGGCCCGCGGCATCCGGCTGACCGACGCGCAGATCGGCACGGACCTGCTGATCAGCCAGATATCCGTGCGGCCCGACAGCAACAGCCGGTCGATCGCCGCCGACGGGATGTCGGTGGGGCAGGATCTCCAGGCCGAACAGATAGAGACGCACGGGGAGTTCAGTCTGCGCGGCGCGAAGGTCGGCGGCTCGCTGATGCTGCGCGGCAGCCGGCTGCGCGCGGCGGGCGAGCGCCGCGCGCTGAACGCGCCGCAGCTCACGGTGGAGCGCTCCCTCTACATGACGGGCGCCGTGGTGAGCATCGCGACGGGCATCGCCAACTCCACACCGCCGTACGGCACGGTCTACACGGGCAACACGACGCGGCTGCCGCCGGGCACCGAGATCCGGCGCTTCGAGTGCTACGGCGGGGTCCGTCTGGACGACGGGCGGTTCGGTGACACGGTCGACCTCCACCAGGCGCGTTTCCTGATGGCGGCGGGCGAGGAGGTGTCGCTGCGCCGGATCACGGCGACGGAGCTGCGCTTCCAGTGCGAGAAGCCCCTGGAGGGCCGGGTCGTGCTGAACGGCGCGAAGATCACCACGCTGATGGACCTGTCCACGAGCTGGCCGGGCCCCGGCGGTCTGGCCATGGGCGGCTTCTCCTACGAGAACGTGGTGCCGTCCGGCCATTTCCCGCTCAGCCGGCGGCTGGAGTGGCTGGACTCGGCGACGCCGGAGTACTCGCCGGAGCCGTACGAACGCCTGGCGCAGGTGATGCGCAACAGCGGCGAGGACGCGGATGCCCGCGAGGTACTGCTGGCCAAGCAGCGCAGGCGGCGCGAGACGCTTCCGCTGGCGGCCAAGACCTGGGGCTACATCCAGGACTGGACGGTGGCGTACGGCTACCGGCCGGGCCGGGCCGCGCTGTGGATGGCCATGCTGTGGGCGGGGGGCACGTTCGCCTTCGCGCGGAACGCGCCGGAGCCGCTGAAGGGCGAGGAGCACCCGGCGTGGAATCCGGCGCTGTACGTGCTGGATCTGCTGGTGCCGGTGATCAATCTCGGCCAGGACGGGCACTGGCGGACGGAGGGCGGCTGGCAGTGGCTGGCCGCCTCGATCGTGGTGCTCGGCTGGATTCTCGCCACAACTGTCGCAGCAGGCGCCTCACGCCTCCTGCGTCGCGGCTGACACCACGTCCGACCCGCTTTCTTTACCGTCCCTTGACCCACTCGGAGACAACCTTTCACCCACCACGAAAACTTCACATATGCCCTCTGGCGCCCCTGCGACCTGCGGTTTTCAATGGGCCGCACCATGTCATTGATTCGCGCCCTGATCAGCACCGCGCGCATGATCCGGCACACCCCGCGGCTCGCCGACGGGCTCCCGCCGGACGATGCGGTGCTGCTCGACGCCCCCGACGACCGGCTCGCCCCCGCGCTCGTCACCGCCGCGCTCGGCGAGTACGGGCACGCGGCGAAGCTGCTGGCGACCACACGCGAATCAGCCGAATGGGAGAACCGCGACCGGTACGTGATGCGGCTCGCCGCCTTCGCCCACCACCGCGACGCATGGCTCGGCCGCTGGCTCGCCGCGTCCCCGAACGACCCGGACGCGCTGGTCGTCAAGGCCGAGCTGGGGGTGCGCAGGGCCTGGGAGTCCCCCGCCCGCGTCGAGCTGCTCCGTGAGCTGGGCCCGCTGATCCGCGCGGCGGCCGAGGGAGACCCGCGCGACCCGGTGCCGTGGCGGATAGCCCTCGACCACGCGCGCGGCACGCACGCGGGCCACCAGGACTTCGAGACGCTGTGGGGCGAGGCGGTGCGCCGCTCCTCGCACCACTACGGCTGTCATGTCGCGGCCCTCCAGTACCTCTCGGCCCAGTGGCACGGCTCGCACCAGGAGTGCTTCGACTTCGCCGAGCGGGCCGCCGAGGACGCGCTGCCGGGCTCCCTCGTGAAAGCACTTCCGATGCGGGCCGCCTTCAGCCGGATGCCGGGCGGCGGCCTCACCTCCGTGACGGCGGACCGGATCGACGCGGCGTGCGACGAGGCCATCGGGCTCTCCGCCCTGTACGCGGTGGGCGACCCGTGGCCGGCGGAGGTACGCAACCTGCTGGCGTACGTGCTGGTGGGACGGCTTCGGTGGCACGAGGCGCTGGAACAGTTCCGGCTCATCGGGCCGTACGCGACGTCGTTCCCGTGGACGTCCTTCACCGACGATCCGCTGGGCCAGTTCCTGGAGACACGCGACGGCGTACGCCTCCAGGTGGCCTCCGGGATGCCCTTGTGGAACCGGACAGACGGACGGCGACCGCGCGGCCATTACGCTTGAGCGTTGTGACCACCGCACATCTCCCTCTCTTCCCGCTGAACGCGGTGCTGTTCCCGGGCCTCGTGATGCCCCTGAACATCTTCGAGGAGCGGTATCGCGCCATGATGCGCGAGCTGCTCAAGGCCGACGAGTCCGAACCGCGGCGCTTCGTCGTGGTCGCCATCCGCGACGGGCACGAAGTCGCGCCGACCGCCTCCGGCATGCCCGACCCCACGGCCCCGCGGGAACGCGGCCCGTCGGCCGGCTTCGGCTCCGAGCCGCTCAAGGCGTTCCACCCGGTGGGCTGCGTCGCCGACGCGACCACCGTCCGCGAACGCCCGGACGGCAGCTTCGAGGTACTGGCCACCGGCACCAGCAGGGTCCGGCTGCTCTCCGTCGACACCGGCGGGCCCTATCTGACCGCCGAGGTCGAGGACCTGGCGGACGACGCGGGCGAGGGTGCGGGCGCACTCGCCGAGGTCGTCCTGCGGGCCTTCCGGGGCTACCAGAAACGGCTGGCGGGCGCGCGTGAGCGGTCGCTGTCGACCAGCGACAACCTGCCCGACGAACCGTCCGTGGTCTCGTACCTGGTGGCCGCGGCGGCCGTCCTGGACATCTCCGCGAAGCAGCGGCTGCTGGAGGCGCCGGACACCGTGACGCGGCTGCGGGAGGAGCTGAAGCTCCTGCGGGCCGAGACGGCGGTGATCCGGCATCTGCCGTCGCTGCCGGCCGTGGACCTCACGCTCAAGCCCACCAGCCCCAACTGAATCCGTTTCGCGGCTGCTCGACGACGACACGAGGAACACGTCCCTTGGCGAAGAAGCAGGCGAGGAAGACCGCGGGCGGCACACCGGCCACGGTCGCGCTGACCGCGGCGAAGGCCGAGTTCACCCTGCACGCGTACGAGCACGACCCGGCGGCGCCCTCCTACGGCGAGGAGGCGGCACAGGCGCTGGGGGTGCCGGCGGACCGGGTGTTCAAGACACTGGTCGCGGACGTCGACGGCGAACTGACCGTGGCGGTCGTCCCGGTCTCCGGTTCGCTGGACCTGAAGGCGCTGGCCGCCGCCGTGGGCGGCAAGCGGGCGACGATGGCGGACCCCGCCGCGGCGGAGCGCACCACGGGCTACGTACGGGGCGGCATCTCGCCGCTGGGTCAGCGCAGACGGCTCCGTACGGTGCTCGACGCCTCGGCGGGCGCACACCCGACGGTCTGTGTCTCGGCGGGCCGCCGCGGCCTGGAGGTGGAGCTGTCCCCGTCGGACCTGGCCGCGCTGACATCGGCGACGCTGGCCCCGATCGCGCGGGGCTGACAGCGGACGCCCGAAGGCCGCCCGCTCACCGTGTCAGTGCCCCTCGCCGGGCCCGTCCTGCCGGTCGGCGGGGAGGTACGGCGCCCCGAACGGCACCCACTCCGGCTCGGGGTCACGCGGCGCGAACAGGGCCGTGAGCGCCAGGTGCACGAGCATCGCCGCCACCGGCCACGCCAGCAGCGCGCCGCGCGCGTTCAGCTCCAGCGGGGCGTCGAACGTCGCGCCCTCCCCCACCGCGCGCGCCTGCGCCACCACGTCGTCCGGGCCCAGCCCCCAGCCGACCAGCCAGGCCAGCCCGGACGCGAGCAGTCCGCCCAGCGCCAGGCCCACGACCAGGGGGACGCCGCCGCGCCGGCGGAACCAGAAGACCAGGGCGGCGCTGACGGCGCCGAAGCCGAGGGCCAGCAGGACGAACGTACCGTCGGCGCCGATCGCCTCCTCGCCCTCCGTGTCCTTGAGGAACACGGCCGAGTCACCGGCGACGAGCGGCACCCGGGGCGACAGCCAGAGCCAGAGCAGTCCGAGCAGGACACCGGAGAGGGCCACCGCGACCGTCACGACGGCCGCCTGCCTCACCTCGGCCCTGGTGTCGGTCCCGTCCCCGTGGGCGACGTGGGCCGCGGTCGCTCCCGCGCCCTGCGGGGTCTGCCAGGGGTCGTCGTTCGGCGGCTGGTGGGGCGGCGTCAGGGGTGCTGTCACCCCGCCATCGTGCCAGGCCGGGCGGGGCCGTGCCTCATCGGACCGCCGCACGCCGGTACGCCCACGTCGCGACGGCCAGCGAGACGACACCGACGGCCGCGCAGACCGCGAGGTCGAGCGCGACGGTCGGCCAGTCGGGGTGCCTGTCGAAGCTGCGGGCCAGGGCCTCCACGCCGTACGTGGACGGCAGCAGGTCCCGGGCGTACACGATCGGCCCCGGCAGCCGGTCGGCCGGCAGCACACCCAGCAGCAGCGCGGCGGACATGCCCAGCTGCCCCAGCAGCGTGGCCAGTTCCTGGCGCGGGGCGAGCAGCCCCAGCGCCGCGCCGAGACCGGCGAGAGCCGCGCCGGAGAGCGGGATCACGGCGACCAGCACCCAGAGGTGGGTCATCGGCAGATCGAACAGCAGACTGCCGGTCACGGCGGTCACGGCGGTGCCGGGCACGGTGAACGAGGCGTACGCGCCGGCCGCGCCCAGCACCACGGCGGCGGGCGGTACGGGCAGCGTCGCGTAGTGGTCGAGGCCGCCGGTGGCCCGGAGCTGGCCGAAGTACTGCGCGAGCAGATTGAGCGCGACGAAGGCCACGACGAGCACGCTCGACCCGGCCACCACGGCCCGCGCCTCGGCGCCGCCGTCCACGACACCGCGCATCAGGATCATGATGCCGACGGACTGGAAGGTCGCGACGAACAGCAGCGGGATCCGGGCGACCCGCGCCCGCGACAACTGCGCGCGGTACACGGCACCGAGCGAGGGCAACAGCCTCGCCCGGATCGCCAGCGCCGCCGGCGCCCCGTCGACTCGGTCCGTCGCGGCACGGGCGGCCGGAACGGTCCGGCTCTTCCCGGAGACGGCCTCCGCGGGCACGATGCTCACCTGACGCTGCTCCTGTTCGGTGCGTACGGACGGACACGGTCGGGGCGCGCGGGCCCCGACGCCAACCGGGACCAGCGTGTCATACACCCCGAACGCGCCGAACTCCCCGTGCGCGCGGGGCCCCCACCGGCGCGGACGCCGGCGGCGCGCGCCCGGGCGGCGACAGGTGCGGGGCGAGCCGCGCGAGCCGCGGGGGTGACGCCGGTCGGGTGGGACGGCGGCGCCGGGGGGACGGCGCGACCCCCGGTGGGTGGCGGGGTGGGCCTCGGAGCCGTACACCGGAAAAGGTCCGTGGCTCGCAGGGTCATGCCTTCACCAGGCCCTGCACCTGGCCGCCGAGCGCCAGATAGACGTCCTCCAGGCTGGGCGTGGCCAGCGTGAAGTCGTCCAGCGCCGCGAAGGCCGCGCCGCCCGTCACCGCCGCGACGGCCGCGCGTGCCTCGTCGGGCGCCAGCCGCAGCACCCACCGGCGGCCCGACTCCTGCGCGGATACGCGCAGCGCGGCGACCTCCGGGACGTCGAGCGGGGCACGCTCGCGCCAGACCAGTTCCAGCCGGACCTCACCGGCGACCCGCTCCTTGAGCCCGGACGGGGTGTCGCAGGCGATGACCTTGCCCCGGTCGAGTACCGCGACCCGGTCGAGGACCGTCTCGGCCTCGATGACGTTGTGCGTCACGAGCAGTACGGTCGCGCCGCGTTCCGCCCTGCGCCGGTCCACCGCCGCCCAGACGGCGCGCCTGGCGACCGGGTCCATGCCGGTCGTGGGCTCGTCCAGGACGAGTACGGGCCGCTCCCCCACCAGCGTGGCAGCGAAGCAGGCCATCCGCCGCTGGCCTCCGGAGAGCTTCTTCAGGGGGCGGCCGGCGAGTTCGCCGAGACCGAGTTCGTCGAGGACGGCGTCACGCTCCGCGCGCGCCTCGCGCAGGCCGAGCCCGCGCAGCCGGCCCGTGGTCTCGGCGGCGAGGCCGACCGTCAACTCGTCGAGCGCGGTGGACTCCTGGCCCAGATAGCCGATGAGTCGGGAGGCCCGCTCGGGGTGCCCGACCAGATCGTGTCCGAGGACGTCGACGCTGCCGGAGTCGGGCCGCATCAGTCCGGTGAGCTGGCGTACGAGGGTGGACTTGCCCGCGCCGTTGGGCCCGAGCAGGCCGAAGATCTCACCGCGCCGCACGTCCAGGGAGATGCCGTCGTTGGCCCGCACCTCGGGGGTGGCCGGGGCCCCGCGTCTGCCGCGCGCGGCCGGGTACGTCTTGACCAGTTCCCGCACCGCGCAGACCGTACTCACAAACAACGAGCCTACGGGGTCGGCCCGCCCCAACCCCTTCGGGGGCCTCGAACGGCACCGGAGCCGCGGACGAGGGCACGCACGAGGGCATGACCGCGCCACGGACGCGGCGCGGCCGGGGCACGGAGCCGGCGACGCCGTCCGGCGGCCCGGGGTCTAATCCGCCGTGGACGGGCGGTCCGCCGCAGCCCGCACATCGATCTCGCGCCAGAACCCCGCCCTGATCGCGTACCGGTCGTGCTCGTCGATCTGGTCGTCCTTGTGCGCCAGCAGTCCGAAGCGGGCCGCGTACCTCAGCACCTCGCCGTCGATCCGGTGCGGGATCCGCGGGTACATCGTCGACAGCCTCTGCACATGACCCGCCTCGGGGAGCCGTTCCATCCAGCGCCTGGCGAAGACCTGGCCGACCTCGAACGGGTCGCCGCCCACGGTCGTGATGTCCTCCTCGCGGTCGGCCCAGCGCTGCTCGGCGCTGGTGAGCTGCGCGAGCGTGGGCAGCGACGCCGTCTCCGGCGACTCGCCGAGCTGGCCCCCGCCGCCCGCGCGCTCGACCCAGCCGCGGTCGGACGACCAGCGCAGCGTCGCGTTCGCCGGCGGGGGCGGCGACGCCTGCGGTCCTGGCGCGCGCAGGGCGGCCAGATCCTTGGGGGTGGGGACGCCCTTGGAGCCGGAGGGCGCGGGATGCGCGGTCTCGGGGCCGTGTTCGTGCGCCGGCGCGTGCTCCGTGGCGGGCGGCGCCGTCCCGTTGCGCGCGGAGGTCGCCTGTGCTTCGGCAGCCCGTTCGGCGGACGCGGCGAGCGCCGATTCGGGCAGCGGCGCCGAGAGGATGGCCGCGATCTCGGTGCGGGGCACCGGCGGCGGCGCGCAGACCCCGCCGAAGTCCTTGGCGCGTACGGCCTTGGTGATCCAGGCCCGGTCGAGCACCCGGCGTTCGTCGGCCTCGGCCACCAGGTCCTCGGACTGGTTGTAGTCGCCGTCCGCCGCCTGCACGGCCCACAGATGCACGGCGACGCCGTGTTCCTTGGCGGACATCAGGCCGGGCAGCAGATCTCCGTCCCCGGTCACCAGGACCACGTCCGAGCAGGCGCGATTCCTGGCCAGCTCGGTGAGTTCGGCGTGCATCGCCGCGTCGACGCCCTTCTGCGCCCAGCGACCGTCGCTTCGGGTCAGAGCGCCGAGCCGGACGGTGACACGTGACATGACGCGCAGCCGCCGGTGCTCGGGCTGGGGCACCCGGTCGGGGGCGCCGTCGAACCAGTAGATACGGAGCAGCGGCTGCTCCGTATCGGCCTCGGCGCGTTCCCGCAGACCCTGGATGAGGGCGGCGTGGTCGACGGTGATGCGTGAGCGGGCCGGCTCCCCGGCGAGGAGGCTCGCGGCGGCGCCCAGCAGATAACCGGCGTCCACCAGGACGACGCAGCGGTCCACGTGTTCCACCCTCTTTCGGGAACGTCGGGATCGGAAGTCATGACGGGTTTCCTTGGAGTCTGCCCGACCGCAACAGGCTTAACGGCCGGAACTGGATCATCGGCGTGGCGCAGCCCCCGGTGCCACCCCCAGGAAGGGGGCAACCAAGGCCCGTTACAGACAGCGATGATCCAAAATGCGGTGAGTCACGGCATATGTGAATCTGGTCGCGGCCCTGGCCCCAACAACCTTCAGGAGGCAGCACCATGGCCAAGAACAAGAACCGTGACCGCGGCAAGCACCAGGACCGTTCGACCACGGAGCGTGGTTCCGAGCAGTCCTCGTCCTCCTCGTCCGAGGCCAGGGCCGAGCGGATACAGCAGCAGGTCACGCCGTCCGAGGTCGCCCACAAGGGCCGCCAGAAGCGTTTCGGCCACAACTGACGCGGCCGGCCGCACATGGCGAGAGGGGCACGCCCGGTTTCCCGGGCGCGCCCCTCCGGTCTGTGCGCGCGGCGTGGATCCGCCGCGGGCCGCGGGTTCCGCGCGCCTGTCGGTCAGCCCGCCAGGCAGGACGGCCCGAGCAGCACCTTCAAGTCGCCGAACAGCGCCGGGTCGGGCTGGACCCGGTGCCGGTCGAGCCGCAGGACGGTGGTCTTGCGCGCGCCCTGGAGTTTGATCCGTACCTCGGAGTTGCCCCGGTGGTGGCTGAGGATCTCACCGAGCCTGCTGACCATGGGCGGGGTGAGCTTCACGGTCGGGATGGTGATGACGACCGGCGCGTTCGTCCCGGCGGACGACAGGTCGGGCACCTGGAGCTCCATCGCGACGAGGCGCGGGATGTCCTCGCGCTTGTCGAGCCGGCCCTTGACGAAGACGACGGTGTCCTCGACCAGTTGGGTGGAGACCAGCTGGTACGTCGCGGGGAAGAACATGCACTCGATCGAGCCCGCCAGGTCCTCCACGGTGGCGATCGCCCACGCGTTGCCCTGCTTGGTCATCTTCCGCTGGAGCCCGGAGATGATGCCGCCGATGGTCACCACCGCGCCGTCGGCGTGCTCACCACCGGTGAGCTGGGAGATCGCCGCGTCGGACTTGTCCGACAGCACGTGCTCGATACCGAAGAGCGGGTGGTCGGAGACGTACAGGCCGAGCATCTCCCGCTCCTGCGCGAGCAGATACGACTTGTCCCACTCGATGTCGGAGAACTCCACGTCCAGCCCGAAGCCCGGCTCGGAGGAGGCGTCGTCACCGTCGCCCATGCCGCCGAAGAGGTCGAACTGCCCCTCCGCCTCCTTGCGCTTGACCTGCACCACGTTGTCGATCATCGGCTCGTGGTGGGCGACGAGCCCCTTGCGGGTGTGTCCCATCTCGTCGAAGGCGCCCGCCTTGATGAGTGATTCGACGGTGCGCTTGTTGCAGACGACCGCCTCGACCTTGTCGAGGAAGTCGGGGAACGTCGCGTACTTCCCCTTCGCCTTGCGCGAGCGGATGATCGAATCCACCACGTTGTTACCGACGTTCCGCACCGCCGTCAGCCCGAACAGGATCACGTCGTCGCCCTGCGCCGCGAAGTTCGCCACGGACTCGTTCACGTTCGGCGGCAGCACCTTGATGCCCATACGACGGCACTCGTTGAGATAGACGGCGGACTTGTCCTTGTCGTCCTTCACCGAGGTCAGCAGGGCCGCCATGTACTCGGCGGGGTAATTCGCCTTGAGGTAGGCGGTCCAGTAGGTGACCAGTCCGTACGCGGAGGAGTGCGCCTTGTTGAAGGCGTACCCCGCGAACGGGACCAGCACGTCCCAGAGCGCCTTGATGGCCTCGTCCGAGAAGTTGTTCTTCTTGGCACCGGCCTGGAACAGGACGAAATTCTTGGCCAGTTCCTCGGGCTTCTTCTTGCCCATGACCCGGCGGAGGATGTCGGCCTCGCCGAGTGAGTAGCCGGCGATGATCTGCGCGGCCTTCTGCACCTGCTCCTGGTACACGATCAGACCGTGGGTGAGCCCCAGGACCTCCTTGAGGGGCTCCTCCAGCTCCGGGTGGATCGGGGTGATCTCCTGCTGCCCGTTCTTGCGCAGCGCGTAGTTCGTGTGCGAGTTCATGCCCATCGGGCCCGGCCGGTACAGGGCCGACACGGCGGAGATGTCCTCGAAGTTGTCGGGCTTCATCAGCCGCAGCAGTGAGCGCATCGGACCGCCGTCGAACTGGAAGACGCCGAGCGTGTCGCCCCGGCAGAGCAGTTCGTACGTCTTGGGGTCGTCCAGCGGAAGGGACAGCAGGTCGAGTTCGACGCCCTTGTTGGCCTTCACCATCTTGACGGCGTCGTCCATGATGGTCAGATTCCGCAGCCCGAGGAAGTCCATCTTCAGCAGGCCGAGCGATTCGCACTGCGGGTAGTCCCACTGCGTGATGGTGACGCCGTCGGTGTGCCTGACCCAGACCGGCACATGGTCGGTGATCGTCTCGCTGGACATGATCACACCGGCCGCGTGCACACCCATCTGCCGCACCAGGCCCTCGACACCCTTCGCGGTGTCGATGACCTTCTTCACATCCGGTTCGTTCTCGTACATCCCCCGGATCTCGCCCGCCTCGCTGTAGCGCGGGTGCTTGGGGTCGGTGATCCCGTTGAGGTCGATGCCCTTGCCGAGGACATCGGCCGGCATGGCCTTCGTGAGCCGGTCGCCCATCGCGTACGGGTAACCCAGCACACGCGCCGAGTCCTTGATGGCGTTCTTCGCCTTGATCTTTCCGTACGTCCCGATCATGGCGACCTTGTCGGCGCCGTACTTCTCGGTCACGTACCGGATGACCTCACCGCGCCTGCGCTCGTCGAAGTCGATGTCGACATCCGGCATGGAGATGCGCTCGGGGTTGAGGAACCGCTCGAAGATCAGGCCGTGTTCGATCGGGTCGAGGTCGGTGATGCCCATCGCGTACGACACGATCGAGCCGGCCGCGGAGCCCCGGCCGGGACCGACCGCGATGCCGTTGTTCTTCGCCCACATGATGAAGTCCGCGACGACCAGGAAGTATCCCGGGAACCCCATGTCGATGATGATGCTCATCTCGTACTCGACCTGCTTGAGCCGGTCGTCCGGGATGCCGTTCGGGAAGCGCCGAGCCATCCCCCGCATGGTCTCCTCGCGGAACCAGGTGACCTCGGTGAAGCCCTCGGGGATGTCGAACCTCGGCATCAGGTTCCGCTCCTGGAACCAGCCCTCCGTGTCGATCTGCTCCGCCACCAGGAGGGTGTTCGCGCACCCCTGCTGCCACGCGTCCGACGAATCGACCGCGTACATCTCGTCCGTCGACTTCAGGTAATAACCCGTGCCGTCGAAGCGGAACCGGTCCGGATCCGAGAGGTTCTTACCCGTCTGAATGCACAGCAGCGCGTCGTGCGCCGTCGCCTCGTTCGCGTACGTGTAATGCGAGTCGTTCGTCACCAGCGGCGGAATCCCCAGCTTCTTCCCCACCTCCAGCAGACCGTCCCGCACCCGCCGCTCGATCTCGATGCCGTGATCCATCAACTCCAGGAAGTACCGGTCCTTGCCGAAGATGTCCTGGTAGTCGGAGGCCGCCTGCATCGCCTCGTCGAACTGCCCCAGCCTCAGCCGCGTCTGCAACTCGCCCGACGGACACCCCGTCGACGCGATCAGGCCCTCGGACCACTTCGCGATCGTCTCCCGGTCCATCCGGGGCCACTTCGTCAGCCACCCCTCCGCGTACGCGTCCGACGACAGGCGGAACAGATTGTGCAGACCCGTCTTGTTCGCCGCCCAGATCGTCTTGTGCGTGTAACCACCGGAACCCGAGACGTCGTCACGCTTCTGGTGCGGCTGCCCCCACTGCACCTTCCGCTTGTTGCGCCGCGACTCCGGTGCCACGTACGCCTCGATACCGATGATCGGCGTCACGTCCGCCTTCTTCGCCTGGTGGAAGAAGTCGTACGCACCGTGCAGATTCCCGTGGTCCGTCATCGCGATGTGGGACATCCCCATCTCGTTGCACGCCTTGAACATGTCCCCCAACCGCGCCGCGCCGTCCAGCAGCGAGTACTGGGTGTGGACGTGCAAGTGCGTGAACGGCGGCTTGGTCACGGCTGAGGCCTCCAGCGAAACGAGCGGACGAGCGAGGGGTGCCCTGGGGGGGGACAGCGTCGAAGTCTACGACCGCCCACCGACAATCCGAGCGAGGTCCGGCGATGTCCCGGACACACCGGACCGGGGTGCCCGAAGTCCCGGTCGGTGAGCGCGGACCGGGCACGCACCGGTACGTTCGTGCGTTGCGAGTACTGACGGCGCCGTCGGCCCCAGGCGGGTGGTGTGTCAGTCCGTCCGCCCATTTCCGTCATGCCCCAGGAGGCACCACCGATGTCGGTCCCGCGCCCGGTCGAAGCCACTGACCAGCAGCGAGGGGAGGAGATCCTCGGCGTGTTCGACGCCGCCTTCGGCGAGCTGCTCGCCGCCGACCCGGCGGCCTTCCGGGTCAAATTCCGCAAGATGGCCGCCTCCGCCTTCGCCTTCTACCGGGGCACGGCGTGCCTGTTCTACAGCGACCTGGAACGGGAGCAGCACGGCGGACCGTATCTGGACGAGCGCACCGGCCGGGTCTGGATCCACGGCGATCTGCACGCGGAGAACTTCGGCACGTACATGGACGCCAACGGCCGGCTGATCTTCAACGTCAACGACTTCGACGAGGCCTACGTAGGACCGTTCACCTGGGACCTCAAGCGCTTCGTCGCCTCGCTGGCGCTGATCGGCTACACGAAGGCCCTCAGCGACGAGCAGATCAGCGAGCTGGTCCGGATCTACGCCGCCGCCTACCGCGAGCGGATCCACGCGCTGGCCACCGGTGCCAAGAACGACGAGGTACCGCCGTTCACACTGGACACGGCCGGCGGTCCGCTCCTGGACGCGCTGCGCGACGCCCGCTCGCTGACGCGCTTCGCGCTGCTCGACTCGATGACCGAGATCCGCGACTTCGAGCGGCGCTTCGCCCCCGGCGGCGGTTCCGTCGAGCTGGACGCGGCCACCCGCTACAAGGTGCTGGCGGCCTTCGACGGCTATCTGGAGACGCTGCCCGAGTCCAGCCTGACCCGGCCCGACTCCTACCGGGTGAAGGACGTGGTGGGGCGGCGCGGCATCGGCATCGGGTCGGCCGGCCTGCCCTCGTACAACATCCTTCTGGAGGGCAACAGCGACGCCCTGGAGAACGACGTCGTGATCTACGTCAAGCAGGCGCAGACCCCCGCCGTCTCCCGGCACATCACCGACGAGCGGGTGCGCGACTACTTCCAGCACGAGGGCCACCGCACGGTCATCTCGCAGCGCGCGCTCCAGGCGCACGCCGACCCGTGGCTGGGCTGGACCGAGCTGGACGGCGCGGGCCAGCTGGTCGCCGAGGTCTCGCCGTACGCGGTCGATCTCGACTGGTCGGACCTCGACGATCCGGACGAGATCTCCGCGGTCGTCGCGGACCTCGGCCGGGCGACGGCCACGATGCACGGCGCGGCGGACTACGAGAGCGGCCACTCGCTGGTGCCCTTCTCCACGGAGCGGGCCATCGACGCGGCGATCGCCGCCGACGAGGAGGGCTTCGCCGAGCTGCTGGTGGACTTCGCCCACAGCTACGGGGCACGGGCCCGCGCGGACCACCAGATCTTCGTGGACCTCTTCCGCAACGGACAGCTCGGCGCCCGGACGGCCTGATCCGGCCCCGGCCTGTCCCGTCTGATCCGGGGCCCTGCCACGGGACCTTAAGGGCCCCTTACGGGCTCCCGTGGCACACTCGGCGACGATGGACATATCAGCGGCACGGCTCCGGGCGCTGCGGGCGGCACTGTTCACGGCACTGGTCGTGACGCTGTCCGCCGGCTCCCATGTGCTCCTGTCGCGGGCCCCGCTGCCGATGTCCGTCGTCGCCGTCCTGTGTGCCGTGGTGTTCCCGGTCGCCTACGCCCTCGCGGGCCGCGAGCGGGGCTTCTGGCGCATCGCGGCCCTGCTCGTCCCGCTCGAACTGGCCGCGGACACGATCTTCACCACCGGCCAGACGGTCTGTTACGGACCCGCGGGCGGTCCCGTCGCGGGCTCGCTGCGCTCCGTCGGCCTCGACGTCCTGTGCGGCGGCAGCCTCGGCTCGCCACTGCCCGGTGTCTCGTCGGTCGCCTCGCCCGAGGGCGCCGCGGCCACCCTGCTCGGTTCCGCCGACCCCGCGCTCCCGTGGCTGCTTCTCGCCACACACGTCGCGATCGGCCTGCTCGCCGCGCTCTGGCTGCGGCGGGGCGAGGCCGCGCTGGCGGGCGTGGTGCGGGCAATCGCCGGTTTCGCCTTCCGGCCGCTGCTGATCGCGGTCGCCGTGGCCGGCACGGTCCGCCGTACGGTCCGGCGCTTCCCGCGCCCCACCGGCCTCCCGCGCGCCTCCCGTACGCGCCTGTTCACCCACTCCGTCGGACGACGGGGACCACCGCGCCCGGCCCTTCTCCCGGCCTGAGCACGACGTCGGCAGCCGCTTCCGGCCGCCGTCGGTCCCCCGCGCGGCGGCGCGCTCCCATCCGCGCCCGCGCGTCTCGTTCGACCCCACACGGAGTGACCCACCATGAGCGCACGCAACAGCAACGCCAACAAGGCGGCCGCCCGCGAGCGGCTGCGCCAGGAGCGCGAGCGGCAGGCGAGGAAGGACCGCGCCCGCCGCCAGGTCGTCGTCGCCGGATCCACCGTCGCGATCCTCGCGATCGCCGGCGGTGTCGGCTTCGCCGTCGTCCAGGCGAACAAGCCCTCGCACTGGGAGGCGGCCAAGGACGTGAAGGCCGTCACCGCCCCGAAGCACACCTCGGGCACGAACGGCACGACCGTCGTCATCGGCAAGCCCGAGGCGAAGAAGACGCTGGAGCTGTACGAGGACTCCCGCTGCCCGATCTGCGCGACCTTCGAGCAGAAGGTCGGCGCCACGATCCAGCAGGACGTCGACGCGGGCAAGTACAAGATCAAATACATCGGCGCCACGTTCATCGACAACACGGACAACGGCGAGGGCTCGAAGAACGCGCTGTCCGCGCTGGGCGCCGCGCTCGACGTGAGTCCCGAGGCCTTCACGGCGTACAAGGCCGCGCTCTACTCGGCGCGGAACCACCCGAGCGAGAGCGACGACAAGTTCGCCGACGACGGCGCCCTGCTCAAGATCGCGGACTCGGTGGACGCGCTCAAGGGGAACGCCGAGTTCAGGAAGAACGTCGAGGACGGCACGTTCGACGCCTGGGCGATGAAGATGTCGGCCACGTTCGACAACAGCAGCGTGCAGGGCACCCCGACGCTGCGGATGGACGGGAAGCCGGTCACGGCGGAAGGCAGTGACAACGCCCCGCAGACCGTCCCCGAGTACGACGCGGCGATCGCCAAGGCGCTCGCGGGCTGACGCCACGGGGTCACCGCCGGGCAACCGGGAGGTAACAGCGTGCGGGCCGGCCCGCGTCGGCCCGTACGCTGACCCGTATGACCGGGGGCACGGAGAACAGGATCGTCGACGGCCGCTTCGAACTGCTGGAGCGGCTCGGCAGCGGCGGCATGGGGACGGTGTGGCGGGCACGCGACACCGTGCTCCACCGGGAGGTGGCGCTGAAGGAGGTCCGGTCCCCGGACGCCGCGACGGCCGCCGCCACGCCGCGCACCGGACATGTGCTGCGCGAGCGGGTCCTGCGCGAGGCACGGGCGCTGGCGAGGATCAGCCATCCGCATGTGGTGACGATCCATCACATCGTCGACGACGGGCCGCATCCGTGGATCGTCATGGAGCTGCTGCCGGGAGACACGCTCCAGGACAGACTCGCGCGGGGCGCCCTGACACCCGTGCAGGCGGCCGGGATCGGCCGCCAGGTGCTGTCCGCGCTGCGGGCCGCCCACGCCGTCGGCATCCAGCACCGCGACGTGAAACCGTCCAACGTCATCCTGCGCCCGGACGGTGGCGCGGTCCTCACGGACTTCGGGATCGCGGCCCTCCAGGGCTCCACCTCGCTCACGGCGACCGGCGAACTGGTCGGCTCCCCCGAGTACTTCGCCCCCGAGCGCATCCGGGGCCACGACGACGACCCGGCGTCCGACCTGTGGTCGCTGGGCGTGATGCTGTACGTCTGTGTGGAGGGCGTCAGCCCGCTGCGCCGCGCCACGACCCTGGCGACGCTCGCCGCCGTACTGGACGAGCCTGTCCCCCCGCCCGTACGGTCCGGGCCGCTCGCCTCCGTACTGAACGCGCTGCTGGTGCGCGACCCGGCGGCGCGGCCGGACGCCGCCCGGCTGGATCTGCTGCTGGCCCAGGTCGAGTCGGGCACGGCGCCGGAGTGGGCGTGGGTGACCGTCACGGAGGAGGACACACCGCCCCCGTCACCGGCCCCGGCCACGATCTCGGCCCCGCCCCCGGGGCCGGCGCGCTCGACCGCACGGTCGGACACTCCCGGACGCCGGGGCGGCCGTACGCCGGTCGTCGTCACCGCCGTGTCCGTTGCCGTCGCGCTGGTGGCGGCGACGGCGCTGGTCCTCGCCCTGCGGGACGGTCCCGGCTCACCGTCGGCGGGGAAGGCGGGCGGGACGGACGGCTCGTCCTCCGCGGGTACCGCGCCGTCCCCGCGCCCCGAGGGGAAGTCGCCCTCGCCGGCGGCGGACACCGGCACGGAGCCGGACGCCGACCCCACCGGTGCCGGTACGGACGGCACCGGCACCGGCGACAGCGGCGACGCCCCGTCGAGCGGCGACCTGACGGGCAACTGGGTCGCGCAGCTCGCCTCCACGGAGAAGTCCGCGGGACCCGCCGCCCGCGAGAAGCAGGCGAACGCCCTTCGCGCCAAGGGCATCACCAACGCCCGCTACCTGGACAGCGACGACCACGCCTCGCTGAAGCCCGGGTACTGGATGTTCTACGTCTCCGGCTTCGGCAGCGGCGCGCACGCCGTCGCCTGGTGCCGCACCCGGGGCCTCGACTCGAACAGCGCCTGTGTCGGCCGCTACATCAGCGACGAGGCGGCCGACCGGCGGTATCTGTGCGGCCCGGCGCCCGGCGGCGGCACGAAGGGCAGCTGCACCCGCGACTGACCCACCGCCGCGACCGGGGCACCGGACGTCCGGGGATCCCGGCGACTAAGTCCGGTCGTCCAGCGGCGCCCGGTCCTCCAGCGACTCGATGAAGGCCAGCCCGGTGCGCCAGGTCTGTTCGGCGGCCCGCTCGTCGTAGTCCGGGAGGTCCGGGTCGGTGTAGAGGTGCCCGGGGCCCTGATAGCGGTAGATCTCCACGTCCGCCCCGATCTCCCGCATCCGCAGGTACCAGGCGGTCAGCCAGTCGTGCGGCTCGGACACGTCGGGATCGGCGACATGGAGCTGTACGGGCAGGTCGTCCACCGACGCGTTCGCCGCGATGTCCGACGTGCCGTGCATCAGCAGCAGCCCGCGGGCCCTGGCATCGCCCAGGGCCAGTGTCTGCGCGACCGATCCCCCGAAGGAGAATCCGGCGTACACCAGACCGCGCTCCGAGTAGGGTGCCACGGCGAGCACGGCGCGCCTGAGCAGTTCGTCGGAGCCGATCTTGTCCTTGAGCGCCCTGCCCTCCTCGGCGGTCCCGGCGGTTTGGCCCTCGAAGAGGTCGGGCACGTGCACGTGGTGTCCGGCAGCGCGGAGCCGCTCGGCCCCCGCGTGCACCGCCGGGCGGAGCCCGTAGACCGAGTGAAAGAGAACGACGTCCATCCGCCCATCCTGCCAGGTGGGCCCCCTCGTCCGGATCGGAGCCATGGAGAACGTACTGCGACCCCTGACCGTGCTGGGTGGCGCGGTCGTCCTCACCCTGCTGCTCGGCTGGATCGTCGACCTGGCCCTGCGCCGCGCGGACGCCCGGCACCCGGAGACCCCGCTGTGGGGACTGCTGCGCCGCTGCCGCCTGCCGCTCCAGGTCGTCCTTCTGACCGCTCTGCTGCGTGCCACGTTCCGCGAGACGGGCTGGTGGATCGTCGTCGACCACCAGTCCGGCATCGGCCGGCTGCTGACGCTGATCCTGATCGCCGCCGGCGCCTGGCTGGTGATCCACATCGCGTCGGCCGTCGTGGAGTCGACGTACGCGCGCTACGCGACATCGGCCCGCGACCGGGCGAAGGTCCGCCGGGTCCGGACACAGGTGACGCTGATCATGCGCATCGTGACCGCCGTGGTCGTGGTGGTGGCGGTCGCGGCGATCCTGCTCACGTTCCCCAGCATGCGGACGATCGGTACGTCCATGCTGGCCTCGGCGGGCATCATCGGCATCGTCGCCGGTGTCGCCGCGCAGTCCACCCTCGGCAATCTCTTCGCCGGTTTCCAGATCGCCTTCGGCGACATGGTGCGGATCGGCGACACGGTCGTGGTGGACGGCGAGTGGGGTGTGGTGGAGGAGGTGACGCTCACGTTCCTGGCCGTGCGGACATGGGACGAGCGCCGGATCACCATGCCGGTCTCGTACTTCACGAGCAAGCCGTTCGAGAACTGGTCGCGCGGCGGTGTCCAGATGACCGGCACGGTCTTCCTCCAGCTCGACCACTCGGCACCGGTCAGGCTGATGCGCGAGAAGCTGCACGAGATCCTCCAGGAGTGCGCGGCCTGGGACGGCCGGGACTGGAGTCTGGCCGTCACCGACACCACGCCGAACACGATCGAGGTGCGGGCCGTCGTCACGGCGAAGGACGCGGACGACATCTGGACGGCGCGCTGCACCGTGCGGGAGCAGCTGATCGGTTGGCTCGCGGACGAGCACCCGTACGCGCTGCCGCGCGTCGCGACCACCGAGGCCGCGGTGCTCCCCACCCAGCGGAGGAACGGCGCTCTGAGGGGCGCGGGAGCGCACCACGAGCCCGACCCGGCGGTGACGGAGAACGCGGACGGCGACCCGCGCACCGGCCGCGGCTGAGACCGCCGGCTCCGCACCGGCCGCGGTCGGTCCCACCGTGTGCCCGCCTCCGGGACGCCGCCCCGGGGGCGGGCCTCAGCGCATGCTGTGCACGTCCAGATATCTGAGCACCCGGTCCACCACTTCCGGGTTCGCGTTCGGTTCGCTGCGCGCCGAGAGGACCTCGTGCCGGGCCGCCGACATCATCTCGCGCTGGATCCGCTGGAGGGTCTTGACGCGTTGGCTGCGCTTGGCGAACCAGTCGCGCCGCTCGTCGTCCACCACGTCCGGGCTGATCCTGGCGCCGATGTCGAACGCCCCGCGCGCCAGTCGTTCGCTGAGCTCCTCGGGCAGTTCCTCGACCTCCTCGATCTCCTTGAGCCTGCGCTTGGCGGCCCTGGCGGCGCGTACGGCCAGGGCGTGCTCGAAACCGCGCTCGGCCTCGATGTCGGCGCTCACCCCGAGGCGTTTCACCAGCCACGGCAGGGTGAGCCCCTGGAAGACGAGCGTCGTCATGATGACGGCGAAGGCGATGAAGATGATCTCCTCACGGCCGGGGAAGGGCGTCCCGTCCTCGGTCTCCAGCGGGATGGCCAGCGCCAGCGCGACCGAGGCGACCCCGCGCATCCCGGCCCACCACATGATGACGGTCTCGCGCCAGCTGACCGGGATCTCCTCGTCGTAGTCCCGGATCTTGTGCAGCCGTTTGGTGACCCAGACCGCGGGGAGCAGCCACAGGAGCCGTACGCCGACGACGACCCCGACGACGGCGGCCGACCAGCCGAGCGTCTCGCCGAGATGGCCGTCCGCGGTGCCGAAGGCGTTGTGGAGTTCGAGCCCGATGAGGCCGAAGGCGATGCCCGTGACGAGGAAGTCGACGACCTCCCAGAAGGTGTTCCCGGCCAGCCGTCCCATCACGTCGTCCGCGTCCGCGGAGTGCTCGGCCAGGAAGAGTGCGGTGGTCAGTACGGCGAGGACGCCGGAGCCGTGCAGCTCCTCGGCGAGTACGTAGCTGACGAACGGCACCAGCAGGGTCAGTCCGACCTGGAGGGGCGCGTCGCCGAGCAGGGCCATGAGCTTGTTGGAGAGCCAGCCGAGCACGACGCCCACGACGACCGCGACCACGGCGGAGAGCACCAGCGTGCCCGCCGCGCTCGGCCAGGAGAAGGTGCCGCTGACGACCGCGGCGATGGCCACGTGGTAGAGGACGATCGCCGTGACGTCGTTGAACAGGCCCTCGCCCTCCAGGATGGAGACGAGCCGCCTGGGCAGTCCCAGGGATCCGGCGACGGCGGTCGCGGCGACCGGGTCGGGCGGTGCGACGAGCGCGCCGAGTACGAACGCGGCGGCGAGCGGCAGCCCCGGGACCACGGAGTTGGCCACGGTCGCCACGGCCGCCATCGTGACGAAGACCAGCGCCACGGCGAGCAGCAGGATCGGCCGCACATTGGCGGTGAACTGCCGCCAGGAGGTGCGCTGTACGGCCGCGTACAGCAGGGGCGGCAGCACCAGCGGCAGGATGAGGTCCGGTGGTACGTCGACGTTCGGCACGAAGGGCAGGAGCGCCAGGACGATCCCCAGGAGGGTCATCAGCACCGGCGAGGGCAGATTGAGCCGCTCCCCCAGTGGCACCGTCACCACGGCGCCCAGCAACAGCACGAGCAGCAGCGCCAGCTGGGCCACGGTGCGCCCTCCGGGAGTCGACAGCCCTGACGTTCAGGGCCTTCTCAACCCTGCCACGCCGACCGGTGAAACCCGTCGAGGCGCTGCTCCTCGCGGCCCGCTTCCGGACCGCGAGGAGACGTTTCGGCAGTGCGCCGCCGGTGACGGTTACTCGCGGATCCGGTCCCGGATCCAGACTCCGGACTCCTTGAGGACGCCGGTGCCGGACCAGTTGCCGGCGTTGCAGGAACCCTCCTTGAAGACCGCTCCGGAGCGCTGGTCGTCGGAGTAGTTCCAGTTGGTCCAGGAGATGTTCTTCCGCTTCATCAGGTCGAGGAAGCGCTGCGACTGGCCGAAGTCGTTGGCGCCCTCGCCCGCGTAGTTCTGGGTGCCGAACTCGGTGACGAAGACGGGGAGTCGGTCGGACGCCCGGTCGAGCGCGCCCAGGTACTCGTCGCGGTGGGACGCCGCGTAGAAGTGGAACGTGTACATGATGTTGGAGGCGTTGACGGGGTTGTTCACGACCTCCTGCTCGTCGGCGCCCTCGGAGACGCCGAAGGAGGACCAGGCGCGGGTGCCGACGAGGACGACGGCGTCCGGGTCCTCGGCGCGGATGACGGGGATGATCTGCTCGGCGTACGACTTGACGGCCGCCCAGCTCACGTCGGAGGGCTCGTTGGCGATCTCGTAGAGGACACCGGGGCTGTCCTTGTACTTCCTCGCCATGTCGGTGAAGAAGGTCTTCGCGCGTTCGAGGTTGAAGTTGGGGTCACCGGGGCTGAGCATGTGCCAGTCGATCACCGCGTACATGCCGCGCTGGTGCGCGCCGTCCACGAACTTCTGGGCGAGGGCGGTGAAGCGCTGCGGGTCGGTCTCGTAGCCGCCCTCCTGGACGTACGTGGAGACGCGCAGGACGTCGGCCTGCCACTCGTTCGCGAGGACGTCGAGGGAGCCGTCGGTGACGCACTGGGAGTACCACTGGGTGCCGTGCGTGCTCATTCCGCGCAGCTGGACTGCCTGGCCCTGGCTGTTGCAGAGGCTGGTGCCGCAGACCTCGAGCCGGCCGTTCTCGCTGATGGGGGAGGCGACGCCGGCGGGGGCAGCCGTGTCGGCGGGGGCGGTGGCGGCGCCCGCTCGCACCGGGGACAGCATGGCGGTGACGACTCCGAGCGCGGAGACGGCGAGGAGCGCCTTGCGGCCGCGCCGGCCTCGTGTGCGCGGTGCGCGGGGCGAGTGGGGGGTGGCGTGCTGGGGCATGGGGGTGGTGCTCCCTTCGGGTGGGGTCCGGTACGGGAGGTCGACTGTCAGTGGCATGACAGTGAGTGAAAGTTAAGGTTGTTCCCAATCACCGTCAAGAGTGTTGGGAAAGTTTCCTAACGATTGCTCCGCGAGGACCTCGCCGGATCACCCGGTCGCCCCTGGACTCCCCCGCGCCACCGCCGTGCCGGGCCCCACGGCCCGCTACAGCACCCGCCGCATCCCCCGGTGCGCGATCCCCACCGACTCGTACTCCGCGCCGTACGCCTCGTAGCCCAGCCGCTCGTAGAACGCCAGCGCCCGCGTCTGCGCGTGCAGGTCCACCACCAGCAGCCCCCGCTCGCGCGCCCGCTCCTCCACGGCCCGCACCAGCGCGGCGCCGATCCCGAGACCGCGCGCCTCGCCGGTCACCGCGAGCCGGCCGAGCGCGCCGACCGCCGGGTCACCACCGGTCCGGTCGGCCGCCTCCGGACCGTGCAGCAGCCTGGCCGTACCGAGCGGCAGCCCGTCACCGCGCACCGCGAGCACATGGGCCGCCGCCGCGTCCAGGGCGTCGTGGGAGTCGAACTCCAGCTCCTCGGGCACCCGTTGCTCCACCACGAAGACCCGCCGGCGCACCGTGAAACACGCCTCACGGTCGGCCGCGCCCGCGGCGGAGCGGATCTCGTACGCCGGCCGGTCGCCGGCCCCCCGGAGCCGGGAGCCGGCGCCGGTCTCCCCCGCGCTCACGCGTTGCTCTCGGCCCGGACCTTGTCCAGCGCGCTCTGGAGATCGGCCGGGTACGTGCTCTCGAACTCCACCCACCGGCCGTCCGACGGGTGCTCGAACCCCAGCTTCATCGCGTGCAGCCACTGGCGGGTCAGCCCCAGCCGCTTGGCCAGGGTCGGGTCGGCGCCGTACGTCAGGTCCCCGGCGCACGGGTGGCGGTGCGCGGCCATGTGCACCCGGATCTGGTGGGTGCGGCCCGTCTCCAGCTTGATGTCCAGCAGCGAGGCGGAGCGGAATGCCTCGATCAGGTCGTAGTGCGTGACCGACGGCTTGCCCTCGGCGGTCACCGCGAACTTGTAGTCGTGGTTCGGGTGGCGCCCGATGGGAGCGTCGATCGTGCCGCTCATCGGGTCCGGATGCCCCTGGACCAGCGCGTGGTAGCGCTTGTCGACGACCCGCTCCTTGAACTGCGCCTTGAGAGAGGTGTACGCGCGCTCCGACTTCGCCACGGCCATCAGACCGGACGTACCGACGTCCAGCCGGTGCACGACGCCCTGGCGCTCGGCCGCGCCGGAGGTCGAGACGCGGTAGCCGGCGGCGGCCAGACCGCCGATGACGGTCGTACCCGTCCAGCCGGGGCTCGGGTGCGCGGCCACGCCGACCGGCTTGACGACCACGACGATGTCGTCGTCGTCGTACACGATCTCCATGCCCTCGACCGGCTCGGCCACGACCCGCACCGGGGTGGCGGGCTCGGGCATCTCCACTTCCAGCCAGGCGCCGCCGCGCACCCGCTCGGACTTGGCGACCACGGCCCCGTCGACCTGCACCTTCCCCGCGGCGGCCAGCTCGGCCGCCTTCGTACGGGAGAACCCGAACATGCGGGCGATGGCGGCGTCGACGCGCTCGCCCTCAAGGCCATCGGGAACGGGCAGGGTGCGGATATCGGGAACGGTGCTCACCCGTCGAGTATGCCTTGCCGGCGGGGCTTGACCGCCCACGGACAGCGCGCACGGGCCCCGGGGCGGCGGCCGGACGGCGCCCCGACGCCGTTCAGTCGCGGTGGACCGTCCCGTCGGGGTCGAGACCGCGGAAGGACAGGATCACGATCAGGAAACCGCCGCAGACGATCGCCGAGTCGGCGAGATTGAACACCGCGAAGTTCGCCGGCGCGATGAAGTCCACCACGGCGCCCTTGAACACCCCCGGCTCGCGGAAGACGCGGTCGGTGAGATTGCCGAGCGCCCCACCGAGCAGCAGACCGAGCGCGAACGCCCACGGCCCGCTGTAGAGCTTGCGGGCCAGTCGCGCGATCACCACGATCACGGTCGCCGCGACGAAGGTGAAGAAGACCGTGTACGCCTCGCCGATACCGAAGGCGGCGCCCGCGTTGCGCACCGCCTCGAACTTCAGCAGATCACCGATGACCTCGATGGGCTCGTGGTGCTCCAGCTTCGCCACCACGAGCATCTTGCTGCCGAGGTCGAGCAGGTAGGCCACCAGTGCCACGGAGAAGAGCGCGACGATCTTGCGCCTTCCCCGGACCGGCTCGGCGGGAGCCGCGCCCTCGTCGTCCACATCCGGCGCTCCGATGACGCGCTCCGCCTCTGCCACGTGAGTCCCTCAAGTTAGATCCCGACTAGCGTCGAGGGTACGGCACACGCGTACGGTCTCAGCCTCGCCTTTCCTGCTTCTGCTTGTCCTCGACACACAGCGTGGCCCGCGGGAACGCCTGCATTCTGGCCTTGCCGATGGGCTTGCCGCAGACCTCGCAGAGGCCGTACGTACCGGCGTCCAGGCGCAGCAGCGCCCGTTCCGTCTGCTCGACCATCTCGCGCGCGTTCGCCGCGAGGGACATCTCGTGCTCCCGCGTGATGTTCTTGGTGCCGGTGTCGGCGTCGTCGTCGCCCGCGCCGTCGCCGGAGTCCCGCATCAGCCCGGCGAGCGCCTGCTCCGATGACGAGATCTCGGCGTTCAGCCGGGCCGCCTCGCTCTCCAGGCCGGCCCGCGCCTCGGCGACCTCCTCCTCCGTCCAGGGATCCTCGCCGGGCCTCACCGCGAGCTCTCCGGGGGGTGTGGTGCCACGCGCCGGGGGCACCGCGGTCGCCGTGCCGCCCGTGGCCGCCGCCGGCCCCTTGCTCGCTGTCTTCTTCGCTGCCACCGTCTTGGCTCCCGTCTGTTC
This sequence comes from Streptomyces sp. NPDC104581, assembly GCF_055583685.1. Classification (NCBI taxonomy): domain Bacteria; kingdom Bacillati; phylum Actinomycetota; class Actinomycetes; order Kitasatosporales; family Streptomycetaceae; genus Streptomyces; species Streptomyces sp. NPDC104581. The sequence goes on along the minus strand of NZ_JBVJNN010000029.1, from coordinate 37,453 downwards.
CGCGGCCTCGGCCGCCCCCTCGGCCGCGGACGCGGCCCTTTTCGCGGCCTTCTTGGCGGCGGCCTTCTTGGGAGGCGCCGTCTTCCTGGCCGCGGTCTTCCTGGCAGGTGCCTGATGCTCCGGCTCGGCCGCGGCGATCTCCTCCGCGGCCGGTGCGTGCGTGGCCGGTGTCTGTCGCTCCGGTGCCTTCGTCGCCGACGCCTTCTTCGCAGCCGGCTCCCCGGCGGCTGTCTTCTTCGCCGATGTCTTCTTGGCCGTCGCCTTCTTCACAGCCGTTTTCCTGGCCGCTGTCTTCTTCGCGGCGGTCTTCTTCGCCACCATGCCGCGGCCCCTTCACATTTTGTGATCTTGCACGCGAGTCGTGCTGGGACGATAAATCGACACCAGCCACGCGGCAACGGGGCACGCCGCCGTTGGGACCCGCCTCCGCCGGTGACAAGGCGAGCCTCCATCCGTTGTGCCCAGCTCCCCGCCGGGTAATCCGCCCCACGGGCGGCTCCGGGAAGTCCGCGGGCCCCGCCGGGCCCATTCGGGTCAGCGGCGGGGCCGGCCGCCCTCCCGCCCCGTGAGACGTTTCCGGACCCCTCGCGGGCCCCGGAAAAGCGGTCGGCCGCCCCTGTCACGGCCCCGTACACTGGCCCCAGCGAGAGGCGTGGATGGGGACGAGTAGCTCCGAGAGCGGCCATGAGCGACCCGGGGACGGTGCGAGCCCGGGGGCACGGCGCGGAGTGAAGCATCACCCCGGAGCCGCCGGAAGAAAGCCCTGGCCGTAGGCGGGGCCGTAGACCCGGCAGCGCGACCCCAATGAGGGGGCCGAGGGCGGCGACGCCCGGGGCCAAGGAGGGTGGTACCGCGGGAGCCGGAGGCTCTCGTCCCTCCGACGGAGACACCGCAGATCCGTTGGAGGAGTTTCGTCCATGACGACACCGCTGTACAGCCAGGTGCCCGCCCAGGTAGACCTGCCCGCCCTGGAGCACGCCGTGCTCGACTTCTGGCGTGAGAACAAGGTCTTCGACAAGACACTGGCGCAGTCCGAGGGCCGCCCGGAGTGGGTCTTCTACGAGGGCCCGCCCACCGCCAACGGCATGCCCGGCGCCCACCACATCGAGGCCCGCGTCTTCAAGGACGTCTTCCCGCGCTTCCGTACGATGCGCGGCTACCACGTCGCCCGCAAGGCCGGCTGGGACTGTCACGGCCTGCCGGTGGAGATCGCCGTCGAGAAGGAGCTGGGCTTCACCGGCAAGCAGGACATCGAGAAGTACGGCATCGCGGAGTTCAACGAGAAGTGCCGCGAGTCGGTGACCCGGCACACCGGCGCCTTCTCCGAGCTGACGACCCGCATGGGTTACTGGGTCGATCTGGACGACGCGTACCAGACGATGAACCCCGAGTACATCGAATCCGTCTGGTGGTCGCTGAAGGAGATCTTCAACAAGGGCCTGCTCGTCCAGGACCACCGGGTCGCCCCGTGGTGCCCGCGTGACCAGACGAGCCTGTCGGACCACGAGCTGGCGCAGGGCTACGAGACGATCGTCGACCCGTCGGTCTTCGTCCGCTTCCCGCTGACCTCCGGCCCGCTGGCGGGCGACGCCGCCCTCCTCGTCTGGACGACGACACCCTGGACCCTGGTGTCCAACACCGCGGTCGCCGCCCACCCCGACGTCGCGTACGTCGTCGCGACGAACGGCACGGAGAAGCTCGTCGTCGCCGAGCCGCTGGTGGAGAAGGCGCTCGGCGAGGACGGCTGGGAGCTGACGGGTGAGCGGTTCACCGGCCGCGAGATGGAGCGCTGGACCTACGACCGGCCGTTCTCCCTCATCCCGTTCCCCGAGGACTCACCGGCGCACTACGTCGTCAACGCCGAGTACGTGACGACGGAGGACGGTACGGGTCTGGTCCACCAGTCCCCCGCGTTCGGCGCGGACGACCTCGTGGTCTGCCGGGCGTACGGCCTCCCGGTGGTGAACCCGGTCCGTCCCGACGGCACGTTCGAACAGGACGTGCCGCTCGTCGGCGGCGTCTTCTTCAAGAAGGCCGACGAGGCGCTCACCGCCGATCTGGACGCCCGCGGGCTGCTGTTCCGGCACGTGCCGTACGAGCACAGCTATCCGCACTGCTGGCGGTGCCACACGGCGCTGCTGTACTACGCGCAGCCGTCCTGGTACATCCGCACGACCGCCGTCAAGGACCGCCTCCTCCAGGAGAACGAGAAGACCAACTGGTTCCCCGACTCGGTCAAGCACGGCCGGTACGGGGACTGGCTGAACAACAACGTCGACTGGTCCCTGTCCCGCAACCGCTACTGGGGCACGCCGCTGCCCGTCTGGCACTGCGAGGACGGTCACCTCACCTGCGTGGGCTCGCGCGCCGAACTGACCGAGCTGAGCGGCGAGGACCAGTCGTCGCTCGACCCGCACCGCCCGTTCATCGACGCGGTCACCTTCCCCTGCCCGACCTGCGGTGAGACGGCGACGCGCGTCCCCGAGGTCATCGACGCCTGGTACGACTCCGGTTCGATGCCGTTCGCGCAGTGGGGATACCCGTACAAGAACAAGGACCTCTTCGAGAAGCGCTACCCCGCGCAGTTCATCTCGGAGGCCATCGACCAGACGCGCGGCTGGTTCTACACGCTGATGGCCGTCGGCACGCTCGTCTTCGACAGGTCGAGCTACGAGAACGTGGTCTGCCTCGGGCACATCCTCGCCGAGGACGGCCGGAAGATGTCCAAGCACCTGGGCAACATCCTTCAGCCGATCCCGCTGATGGACAAGCACGGCGCGGACGCGGTGCGCTGGTTCATGGCGGCGGGCGGCTCCCCCTGGGCGGCGCGGCGGGTCGGTGACACGACGATCCAGGAGGTCGTCCGCAAGACGCTGCTGACGTACTGGAACACGGTCGCCTTCCAGGCCCTGTACGCGCGCACGTCCGGCTGGGCCCCGTCCGCGGCCGATCCGGCGCCGGCCGAGCGGCCCGTGCTCGACCGCTGGCTGCTGAGCGAGCTGCACGCGCTGGTCGACCAGAGCACGCGCGCGATGGAGGCGTACGACACCCAGCGCGTCGGCAAGCTGCTGTCGGCGTTCGTCGACGACCTGTCGAACTGGTACGTACGCCGCTCGCGCCGCCGCTTCTGGCAGGGCGACAAGGCGGCCCTCCGTACGCTGCACGAGGTCGTCGAGACGGTGACCCGTCTGATGGCGCCCCTCACCCCGTTCATCACGGAGCGGGTCTGGCAGGACATGATCGTCCCGGTCACCCCGGAGGCGCCGGAGTCGGTGCACCTCTCGACGTGGCCCGAGGCGGACCTGTCGGCGATCGACCCGACGCTGTCCCGGCAGATGACGCTGGTACGGCGGCTGGTGGAGCTGGGCCGCGCCACACGGGCCGAGTCGGGTGTGAAGACGCGCCAGCCGCTGTCGCGGGCGCTGGTCGCGGCGTCGGGCTTCGAGACGCTGTCGCCGGAGCTGCGGGCGCAGATCACGGAGGAGTTGAACGTCTCGTCACTGGCGTCGCTCTCGGAGGTCGGCGGATCGCTCGTCGACACGACGGCCAAGGCGAACTTCCGGGCGCTGGGCAAGCGGTTCGGCAAGGGCGTCCAGGCGGTGGCGAAGGCGGTCGCCGACGCGGACGCGGCGGCGCTGTCGGCGGCGCTGCGGGAGGGGACGGCGTCGGTCACGGTCGACGGCGAACCGGTCTCGCTGGCACCGGACGAGGTGATCATCACGGAGACGCCCCGCGAGGGCTGGTCGGTCGCGTCGGACTCGGGCGCGACGGTGGCGCTGGACCTGGAGATCACTCCGGAGCTGCGGCTGGCGGGGCTGGCACGTGACGCGATCCGCCTGATCCAGGAGGCCCGCAAGAACAGCGGCCTGGACGTCGCGGACCGTATCGCCGTCCGCTGGACGGCCACGGCGGACGAGACGCACGCGGCGCTGACGACCCACACGCCGCTGATCTCGGACGAGGTCCTGGCCCAGACCTTCGAACCGGGCACCCCGGACGCGACGTTCGGCCCGGCGTTCCAGGACGAGTCGCTGTCGCTGACGTTCCACCTGCGCAAGGTCTGACGGCGGGGGGCGGGGAGGGGCAAAAAAGGGCCGGGCCCGGGGATTTCCCCGGGCCCGGCCCTTTCAGCCTGCCGACGGCTGCGCGCGACTCCCGCGCCCAGCACCCGTCAGTTGTCGTCCTCGTCGATCAGGAACCCCCGCATCGGCGACGGAGCCTGCTGCATCGGCTGCATGGGCTGCGGCGCCTGCGGCCGGACCGGTGCCATCGGCTGGGTCATCGCCGGGGACATCTGCTGCTGGTTCCCGTACGACGGTCCGCCCGACGACGGACCGTGCCCGCCGCCCATGGACGGGTTGCCGCCCATGCTGTGCCCCATCGCGCCCGCGCCGGCCGGCGCCATGGACGGGTTGCCGCCCATGCTGTGCCCCATCGCGCCCGCGCCGGCCGGCGCCATGGACGGCGACGGCGGCAGTGAGGCCGCGGCCGGCGTACGCGGCGGGGCCAGCGAGTCGTCGGCCTGGGTCTCCAGCTGGCGCAGCTGGCTCTCCAGGTAGGACTTCAGCCGCGTCCGGTACTCGCGCTCGAAGCCGCGCAGGTCCTCGACCTTGCGCTCCAGCGTCGCGCGAGCGGACTCCAGGGAGCCCATCGCGACGCGGTGCTTCTCCTGCGCGTCCCGCTCCAGGGCGTCCGCCTTCGCACGGGCGTCACGCTCCAGACCCTCGGCGCGGCTGCGCGCCTCGCCGACGATCTTGTTGGCCTCGGAACGGGCCTCCGCGATCGCCTGGTCGGCGGTCTGCTGGGCGAGCGAGAGCACACGCGCGGCGCTGTCGCCGCCGGGTCCGCCCTGACCGGGCTGCGGGCCGTGTCCCATGGGACCGCCCATCGGTCCGCCCATGGGGCCGCCCTGCATCTGTCCCTGCATCTGGCCCTGCATCGGACCACCCTGCATCTGCCCCTGCATGGGGCCGCCCTGCATGGGGCCGGGACCGTGCTGGCCCTGCGGGCCGGGGCCGTGACCGGGGTGTCCACCCGGGCCGGGGCCGTGTCCGCCGGGGCCGGCGGGAAGCTGCGGAGGCCCACCGGGCAGCTGGGGCTGGCCCATCTGCGGGGGCTGCTGCTGGACCGGAGGTCCTGATATGGCGGCGGGGACAGGGGCACCCGGCCGCTCCTGCTGCTCGGGAGGCTTCCGCATCCCTTGCTGCTGTTGCTGCTGCTGGTTCTGCGCGGCGGCACGCGTCGCGGCGGCCAGCTTGGCGCGCAGGTCCTCGTTCTCACGAAGGAGGCGCGTCAGTTCGGCCTCGACCTCGTCTAGGAAGGCATCGACCTCGTCCTCGTCGTAGCCTTCTCGGAGGCGGACGGTCGTGAACTGCTTGTTCCGCACGTCCTCGGGGGTCAACGGCATCTCTTCTTCACCTCTACGTAGTCGTCGGCAGTCGGCAGGACCGTATCGTTCACATTGCCCTCGCTAGGCCACTGACGACCGAGATGAGGATGTACACGATGATCATCAGAACGAAGAAGGACAGGTCGAGTGCCACGCCCCCGAGACGCAGCGGCGGAATGAACCGCCGCAGAAGCTTGAGCGGTGGATCGGTGACAGTGTAGGTGGCCTCCAGAATGACCACCATCGCCTTGCCGGGCTGCCATGAGCGGGCGAATTGGAAGACATAATCCATGACCAGCCGGAAGATCAGCACGATGAGGAAGCACACCAGCGCGATGTAGACGACCTGCAGCGCAACGCTCATCCCGCGCTTCCCTCTCCCCTGGTTTCTCTGGTTCCGGCCTCTCGGCCGGGTCGTTCCCGGTGTCGTGTCTCAGCTCTGGTTGAAGAACCCGCCCTCTGCGATACGGGCCTTGTCCTCCGCCGTGACGTCGACGTTAGCAGGCGACAACAGGAACACCTTCTGCGTCACTCGCTCAATGCTGCCATGGAGACCGAAGACAAGTCCCGCGGCAAAGTCGACAAGTCGCTTCGCATCGGTGTCGTCCATCTCCGTCAGATTCATGATCACCGGGGTGCCCTCACGGAAGTGTTCCCCGATGGTACGGGCCTCGTTGTAGGTCCGCGGGTGCAATGTGGTGATGCGGTAGGGCTCCCGCTCGGACACGACCTTGGGCATGATCACTGGTGCGTTCTTCTCCAGGCTGGGGCGTTCAGGTGTGATGGATGCCACGGGGGCGATTCGGGCGGGACGTCCACTTTCGGCCGCTACCGGCACCGGTTGACGTTCGCGTTCACGCTGCGGGGGCGGCTGCACCGCTCGCACCGGTTCGTCCCGTTCTGCCTGGTGCACCGGCTGGTGGCGCCGGTGTTCACGCTCGGGTTCGGGCTCGGGTTCGAAGTCGTCATCGGGGTCGAAGCCCCGGCCGTCGTAGCCATCGTCCTCCACGAGGCCGAGGTAGACCGCCATCTTGCGCATCGCGCCGGCCATGCTCTGAGTCCTCCGCTCTGTGGTGGATCGGCCTCGTCACCAAGTGCCCTCGATCCACTCGGTCCATCCACTTTTCGGTGGAAATGACCATATTTTCTGCTGTGGTCCGACTTGCTTCGCGACGTTACCCGAGCCGGGGGCGGACTCCGAGTACCGCCGTACCGACGCGCACATGTGTCGCTCCGGCCGCCACGGCGGCTTCGAGGTCCGCACTCATCCCTGCTGACACCATGTTCGCAGCCGGATGGTCCGCGCGCAGCAGGGATGACAATTCCAGCAGCCGCTCGAACGCGGCCTGTTCGCGATTCGCGTACGGCCCGGCGAGAGGAGCGACGGTCATCAGACCGTCCAGCCGCAGCCCCGGCGCCCCGGCCACCGCGTTCGCCAACTCCTCGACTCCGTCGGGGGAGATGCCGCCGCGCTCACCGCGCGCGCCCGAATCCGCGTCGAGCGCGACCTGGATCAGGGCGCCGACCTCGCGCTCGGCGCGCACCGCCGCCGAGGACAGTGCCGATACCAGCCGGTGGCGGTCGACGGACTGCACGACATCGGCGTAACCGACCACGGAACGGACTTTGTTGGTCTGCAACTGACCCACGAAGTGCCACGTCAGCGACAGATCCGCGCACGCGGCGGCCTTGGGCGCCGCGTCCTGGTCGCGGTTCTCCGCGACGTGCCGCACCCCGAGTTCACTCAGCAGGCGGACGTCGCTCGCGGGGTAGGTCTTGGTGACCACGATCAGGGTGACCTCGTCGCGGTCCCGGCCGGCGGACGCGCAGGCGGACGCGATACGGGACTCCACCTTGTGAAGATTCTCGGCGAGTTCACTCGCGCGGTCCGTCATGACGCTCCCAGCCAGACATATCCGGCGAGTCGACCGGTGGTGCGGTCGCGGCGGTACGAGAAGTGGTCGGCGGACTCGACGGTGCAGATCCCCGAGCGGTGCCGGTCGCCGACCCCGAGTGCGGCGAGCTGCGCGTGCACCCCGGCGGCGACGTCGACGGAGGGGGTGCCCCAACTCGTCTCGGCCCAGGACTCCGGTACGGCTCCGGCGACTTCGGCCCGCATGGCCTCGGGGACCTCGTAGCAGCGTCCGCAGACGGCGGGTCCGGTCCTGGCGGTGATCCGCGCGGGCTCGGCGCCCCGTTCGGCCATCGCCCCGACGACGGCCGGGACGACTCCGGCGACCAGTCCGGGGCGCCCGGCGTGCGCGGCGGCGACGACTCCCGCGACCGGATCGGCCAGCAGGACCGGGACGCAGTCGGCGGTGAGCACGGCGAGCGCGAGTCCGCGGCGGGTGGTGACCACGGCGTCGACCGCCGGGATCTCGTCCGAACCGCCCGACGCCCAGGGTCCTTCGACGACCGCGACGTCACGGCCGTGCACCTGGTTCATCCAGACCACCCGCGCCGCGTCGAGCCCGAGGGACGCGGCGGCGGCGGCCCGGTTCGCGCGTACGGCGGCGGGGTCGTCGCCGACCGCGCCGCCGAGGTTGAGCTGCTCGTACGGAGCGGCGCTCACTCCGCCCCACCTGTCGGTGAAGGCGAAATGGGCGCCGCTCGCGGAGGTCAACGCGTCGTGCTGTCCTATCACTTCAAGAAGTCCGGAACGTCCAGCTCTTCGGCCTGGGGGTCCTGGTAGGGACGGGCCGGCGGGACGTGCGGCGGCGAAACCGGCTGCACGTGTGCCTCGTTGGCCACGGGCGCCGGCTCGGGGGCGGGCGTCTCCTCGCGCGAGGGGACCGTACCGAGTCCGCCGGAGGGACGGCCCGAGTCGGACTCGGGTGCCGAGGCGCGGTACGACGGCTGGTCGTCCCGCTTGGCCGAGGTCAGTCCGGTCTCACGGCGGGTCGGCGGCTGTCCGCCGTCGAAGCCGGCCGCGATCACGGTGACCCGGACCTCGTCGCCGAGGGCGTCGTCGATGACGGCACCGAAGATGATGTTGGCCTCGGGGTGCGCGGCCTCGCTCACCAGTTGCGCGGCCTCGTTGATCTCGAAGAGGCCGAGGTCGGAGCCGCCGGAGATGGAGAGCAGTACGCCGCGCGCGCCGTCGATGGACGCTTCGAGGAGCGGCGAGGAGATCGCCATCTCCGCGGCGGCCACCGCGCGGTCGTCGCCGCGCGCCGAGCCGATTCCCATGAGGGCCGATCCGGCCTCGGACATCACGGACTTGACGTCGGCGAAGTCGAGGTTGATCAGGCCCGGCGTGGTGATGAGGTCGGTGATGCCCTGGACGCCCGAGAGCAGGACCTGGTCCGCGGACTTGAACGCGTCCAGGACGCTGACCTGACGGTCCGAGATGGAGAGCAGGCGGTCGTTGGGGATGACGATGAGGGTGTCGACCTCTTCGCGGAGTTCGGCGATGCCGTCCTCCGCCTGGTTCGCGCGCCGGCGGCCCTCGAAGGTGAAGGGGCGGGTGACGACGCCGATGGTGAGGGCGCCGAGCGAGCGGGCGATGTTGGCGACGACGGGTGCGCCGCCGGTGCCGGTCCCACCGCCTTCGCCGGCGGTGACGAAGACCATGTCGGCCCCCTTGAGGACCTCCTCGATCTCCTCGCGGTGGTCCTCCGCCGCCTTGCGGCCGACTGCCGGGTTCGCCCCGGCGCCGAGGCCGCGGGTGAGTTCACGGCCGACGTCGAGTTTGACGTCGGCGTCGCTCATCAACAGGGCTTGTGCGTCGGTGTTGATCGCGATGAACTCGACGCCCTTGAGGCCGACCTCGATCATTCGGTTGATGGCATTGACACCACCGCCGCCGACACCGATGACCTTGATGACTGCGAGGTAGTTCTGCGGTGCTGCCACGTCGAAGGCCTCTCGCCTCGAGTTACGTGTCGCCGCTTCGCTGTTGTCGCGAGGCGACGACTGATGCCGATGGGACGGTCCGGACGCCGACCCGAACCCTAACCTTGAAGTTTAGGGTTACCAGAGTGTCTGCTTCTTGGACTCTTCCGAACAGGACACTAAGTCGACACGTGGCGCACGTTCAACGAACACGCCGAACCTCCCGTTTTTCTTTTCACCCTATGTGATCACGCACGGGACTGACCAACCAGGGTCCTGGTCAGCACATATACGCGTCAACTCCCTGATACCGAAGGGGCGGTGGGCGCACTCACATCGAAGTGCGCCGCCTTCGGAACTGCTTTCATGAGAGCGGTGAGAGCCCGCGCCTTCGCGGCGCCGTCCTCGCCGCTCCCCCACATCACCGTGCGTCCGCCGTTCAGCTCCAGCACGACGGAGTCGTACGAACGGACCTTCACGACCTTGGTGTCCTCGGCGACTTCGGCCGGGAGTTCGTCCCGGACGCGTACCGCTTCGGACATCAGACGGGCGGCTGTGAAGCGTCGCACACTCGGGGACTGATCCGCCGTCAATTCCAGCAGGGGTACGCCCTTCGGGGCCTTCTCGACGGTGGCGAAACGCACGCCCTTCGCGTCCACTTCGATGAAGTTTGCGCCCTTTTCGATTAGCAGCGCGGGCTTTCGCTCCGTCACTTTCAGACCGATGCCGTTCGGCCATGACCGTTCGACATCCACCGAGTCGATACGCGGCAGCTTCTGTCGAAGTCGGCGCTCAATCGCATCCGTGTCGACGGAAATCAGCGGACCGGAGATCGGGACTTCGGCCACGGCTTCCACCTCGGCGGGCTTCAGCACCCGAGTGCCCGAAGTCCGCACCTGCTCGACCCGCAGCCAGGGAGAGCCGTAAAGCAGCCAGATTCCGCCGGCTCCGAGCGCGATCGACGAAGTGAGAAGAAGCAGAAAACGGCGTCCGGGAAGGCGGAAGCGGCGGGCCGGGGGCCGGCCCGGACGGGCGCGGCCGGATTCCGACTCGGCACTTGCCGCGCCCCGCTCGGCGGTCGTCGGTCCGGCCACTGACCCCTGCCTTCCTATGCCTGACGGCGCGCTGCGACCGCCTCGTACACCATGCCGACGAGCAGCTCGTCCGCGTCCCTGCGGCCGAACTCGGTGGCCGCGCGGGACATCTCGTACAGCCGGTGCGGATCGGACAGCACCGGCAGCACATGACCCTGGACCCATTCGGGCGTCAGTTCGGCGTCGTCGACCAGCAGTCCGCCGCCGGCCTTGACCACCGGCTGGGCGTTGAGCCGCTGTTCACCGTTGCCGATCGGCAGCGGTACGTAGGCGGCCGGGAGCCCGACGGCGGAGAGTTCGGCGACGGTCATCGCGCCCGCGCGGCAGAGCATCATGTCCGCCGCGGCGTAGGCGAAATCCATCCGGTCCACATACGGTACCGGGATATAGGGCGGCATTCCCGGCATGTTGTCCACACGCGGCATTTCGTTCTTCGGTCCGACCGCGTGCAGGATCTGGATACCGGAGCGCTGGAGCAGCGGTGCGGCCTGCTGGACCACCTCGTTGAGCCTGCGGGCGCCCTGTGAGCCGCCGGAGACCAGCAGGGTCGGCAGGTTGGGGTCGAGCCCGAAGGCGGCGCGCGCCTCGGGGCGCACCCGTGCGCGGTCGAGGGTGGCGATGGTGCGGCGCAGCGGGATGCCGATGTAGCGGGCGCCGCGCAGCTTGCTGTCCGGGGTGGAGACGGCGACGGCGGCCGCGTACCGCGAACCGATCTTGTTGGCCAGACCGGGGCGGGCGTTGGCCTCGTGGACGACGATCGGCACGCCGAGCCGCTTGGCGGCGAGATAGCCGGGCAGCGCGACGTAGCCGCCGAAGCCGACGACGCAGTCCGCCTTCGTACGCTCCAGGATCTGCTCGGCGGCCTTGATGGTGCCGCGCAGCCGGCCGGGGACGGTGATCAGTTCAGGGGTGGGTTTGCGCGGCAGGGGCACGGCGGGGATGAGCGCCAGCTCGTACCCCCGCTCGGGCACCAGCCTGGTCTCGAGTCCGCGCTCCGTGCCCAGGGCCGTGATCCCCACGGTGGGGTCCTGCCTCCGCAGGGCGTCCGCGAGGGCGAGCGCGGGCTCGATGTGGCCGGCGGTCCCCCCACCGGCGAGTACGACATGCACCGAAATTCACCGCTCTCCGGACGGACGCTTCTTGACGCGCCGTCTCATCGTCTTCCATCTCACGCCGGGCCTTCGCATGGCCAGGGCCGCTTTCGCGGCGGGATCCTCTCGCGCGAACGCGATCAGCAGCCCGACGGCGAACATGGTCGGCAGCAGGGCTGAGCCTCCGTAGGAGAACAGCGGGAGCGGGACTCCGGCGATCGGCAGCAGACCGAGCACCGCGCCGACGTTGACCACGGCCTGCGCCGTGATCCACGTGGTCACGCCTCCCGCCGCGTACCTCACGAAGGGGTCCTCCGTGCGTCCGGCCACGCGGATACCCGCATAGCCTAGAGCCGCGAACAGGGCGAGTACCGACAGCGTCCCCGCCAGCCCCAGTTCCTCCCCGGTGATGGCGAAGATGAAGTCGGTGTGCGGTTCCGGGAGTTGGCCCCATTTTTCCACACTCGCGCCGAGTCCGGAACCGAACCATCCGCCGGAGGCCAGCGCGTAGATGCCGTGCACGGCCTGCCAGCACTGGTCGCCGGGGCCGGGGTCCGTGGCGCCGATGCAGGCGAGCCGGGACATCCGGTTGGGGCTGGTCCTGATGAGGACGAAGCCGAGGGCGAGGGTGACGGCGAGCACACCGCCGAAGAGGCGGGTGGGCGCCCCCGCCAGCCACAGCAGTCCGAAGAGGATCGCGGCGAGGATGATCGCGGTGCCCATGTCGCCGCCGAGCATGATCAGTCCGAGCAGCATGAAGGCGACCGGGACGAGCGGCACCAGCAGGTGTTTCCACTGGGTCAGCAGCCGCTTGTCCTGTTTGCGGGCGAGCAGATCGGCGCCCCACAGGATGAGCGCCAGCTTGCCGAACTCGCTGGGCTGGAGCTGGAAGGGGCCGCCGAGGTAGATCCAGTTCTGATTGCCGTTGACCGAGTGCCCTATCCCCGGGACCTGCACGAGGACCATCAGGAAGACGGCGCCGACGAGCAGCGGGTAGGAGAGCGCGCGGTGCAGTTTGCCGGGCATCCGGGAGGCGATGAGCATGAGTCCGGCACCGATGAGCGCGGCCAGGAACTGTTTGCGGAAGAAATACGAGCCGGGCAGCGAGAGCTCCAGCGCCTTGATCATCGAGGCGCTGTAGACCATCACCAGACCGAGCGCGGTGAGCAGCAGTCCGGCGCCGAAGATCAGGTAGTACGCGGTGAGGGGGCGGTCCCAGGCACGGCGGGCCCGCTCGTACATCCGCCGTACCCGGTTGCCGCGCGGTGGGCGGGGCAGCCCGGCGCCGGAGCCGCCGCGGGCGGCGGGAGGGCGCCGTACGGCCGCTCCGGGGGCCCGGCCGCGCAGGGCGAGACCGGGCGGCCACGGCGACCGCGCGGGGCCCGTGGCGGCGCCCGCCGCCCCTCCCGGCAGGGCGAGGCGCGGCGGGGCGAAGGACGGTGCGGTGAACGACGGAGCGGCGGCGCGCGGCCGTCCGCCCGCCGAAGGACGCGCCGGGCGCGGGGCACTGCCCGCGGTGTCGTCGGCCGGCATCTTCGCTCTCCCCTCCAGTCGTGCGCGCGCGACCGGCCGGTGGGGCTGTCGCGGCCCGCGCTCGCGGGGCTGTCGGCCGATCGGTCAGGCGTGCTCTGCGGCGAGTGCGCGGACGGCGTCCGCGAACGCCTCGCCCCGCTTGTTGTAGTTGACGAACATGTCCATCGAGGCACAGGCCGGGGCCATCAGGACGGTGTCCCCGGACTCCGCCAGGCGCGCCGCCGCACGGACCGCCGCGGACATCGCACCAGTGTCCGTCTGTTCGAGGTCCACGACCGGGACTTCGGGGGCGTGTCGCGCGAGGGCTTCGCGGATCAGCGCCCGGTCGCGGCCGATGAGGACCACGCCGCGCAGCCGCTTCGCGGACTTCTCGACCAGTTCGTCGAAGGAGGCGCCCTTGGCGAGACCGCCGGCGATCCAGATGATCGGGTCGTAGGCGGCCAGGGACGCCTCCGCGGCATGGGTGTTGGTGGCCTTGGAGTCGTCGATGTAGCTGACGCCCGCGACGTCCGCGACGTGCTCGATGCGGTGCGGGTCGGGCCGGAAGGCGCGCAGTCCGTCGCGTACGGCGGCGGGTGCGACACCGTACGCGCGGGCGAGGGCCGCCGCGGCGAGGGCGTTGGCGATGTTGTGCGGGGCCGGCGGATGGACGTCCGTGACCTCGGCGAGTTCCTGCGCCTGCTCGCTCCGGTTCTCGACGAAGGCGCGGTCGACCAGGAGGCCGTCCACGACGCCGAGTTGGGAGGGGCCCGGCGTGCCGAGGGTGAAGCCGATCGCCCGGCAGCCCTCTTCCACGTCGGCCTCGCGCACGAGGTCCTCGGCCACCTTGTCGGCGGCGTTGTAGACGCAGGCGACGGTGTTGCCCTCGTAGATCCGGCCCTTGGCGGCGGTGTACTCCTCCATGGAGCCGTGCCAGTCGAGGTGGTCGGGCGCGATGTTGAGGACGGCGCCGGAGTGGGCGCGCAGGCTCGGTGCCCAGTGCAGCTGGTAGCTGGAGAGTTCGACGGCGAGGACGTCGTACTTCTCACGGCCGTCGGCGTCGGGCAGGACGGCGTCGAGCAGCGAGACGCCGATGTTGCCGACGGCCTCGGTGCGCAGGCCCGCCGCCCGGAGGATGGCGGCGAGCATGCGGACGGTCGTGGTCTTGCCGTTGGTGCCGGTGACGGCGAGCCAGGGCGCGGCGCCGGGGCCCCTGAGCTGCCAGGCGAGTTCGACGTCCCCCCAGATCGGTACGCCGGCTTCGGCGGCCGCCCGGAAGAGGGGTTTGCCGGGCTGCCAGCCGGGCGCGGTGACGACGAGTTCGGTCCCCTCGGGGAGGGTGGCGCCGTCGCCGAGCCGTACGGTGACGCCCGTCCCGGCCAGCTCCGCGGCCTGGGCGCGGGCGCGCTCGTCGTCGCCGTCGTTGACGACCGTGACGTCGGCGCCGAGGTCCCGCAGGGTGCGGGCCGCCGGGATCCCGGAGACCCCGAGACCGGCGACGGTGACACGCTTGCCCTGCCACCGGGCGCGGAGCCCGGCCGCCGCGTCGGCCGGCTGACGGCCGGTCACTTGTCGGCCGCCCAGCCCGCGTAGAAGAGTCCGAGTCCGACGATCACGCACATGCCCTGGATGATCCAGAAGCGGACCACGACAAGGACTTCGGACCACCCCTTGAGTTCGAAGTGGTGCTGGAGCGGGGCCATCCTGAAGACGCGCTTGCCGGTGAGCCGGAACGAACCGACCTGGATCACCACGGACATGGTGATGAGGGCGAAGAGGCCGCCGAGCAGGGCGATCAGGAGTTCGGTACGGGAGCAGATGGCGAGACCCGCGAGCGCGCCGCCGAGCGCGAGTGAACCGGTGTCGCCCATGAAGATCTTGGCGGGTGAGGTGTTCCACCACAGGAAGCCGAAGCAGGAGCCCATGAGCGCGGAGGCGACGACGGCGAGGTCGAGCGGATCTCGTACCTCGAAGCACGCCTCGGGGTTGGTGAGGGTCAGCGCGTTGGCGCAGGACTCCTGGAACTGCCAGAGACCGATGAAGGTGTAGGCGCCGAAGACCATGACCGACGCGCCGGTGGCCAGGCCGTCCAGACCGTCCGTCAGATTCACGCCGTTGGACATCGCGAGAATCATGAACAGCGCCCAGACCACGAACAGCACCGGTCCGATGGACCAGCCGAAGTCCGTGACGAACGACAGCTTGGTGGAGGCGGGGGTGTTGCCGCGGATGTCGGCGAACTGGAGCGAGAGCACCGCGAAGGCGATGCCGACGATCAGCTGCCCGGCCATCTTCGCCTTGGCCCGCAGGCCCAGCGAGCGCTGCTTGACGATCTTGATGTAGTCGTCCAGGAAGCCGACCAGGCCCATTCCCGCCATCAGGAAGAGGACCAGCACACCGGAGAACGTCGGGTCCTCGCCGGTGATCACCTTCGCCAGGGCGTAGGCGATCAGCGTGGCGAGGATGAAGGCGATGCCACCCATGGTGGGCGTGCCCTTTTTGCTGCCGTGACTGCGCGGGCCGTCGTCCCTGATGAACTGGCCGTAACCCTTGCGGGCCAGCAGCTTGATCAGCAGCGGCGTGCCGATCAGGGTCAGGAAGAGCCCGATGGCTCCCGCGAAGAGGATCTGCCTCATCGGCCGGAGACCTCGCCCTCGACTGCGTTCTCGAGCAGTGCCTGGGCGACCCGCTCGAGTCCGGCCGACCTCGAAGCCTTCACCAGCACGACGTCTCCCGGGCGCAGTTCACTGCGCAACAGATCGACCGCCGACTGCGCGTCGGACACGTGCACCGACTCCTCACCCCACGAACCCTCGTTGTAGGCGCCCAGTTGCAGCCAGGACGCTTCCCTGCCCCCGACCGCGACGAGCTTGCTGACGTTGAGCCGGACGGCGAGCCGTCCGACCGCGTCGTGCTCGGCGAGCGCGTCGTCACCGAGTTCGGCCATCGGGCCGAGCACCGCCCACGTGCGTCCGCCGGTTTCCCTGGCGGCACCGCCCATGGCGACCAGCGCGCGGAGCGCTGCCCTCATGGAGTCGGGGTTCGCGTTGTAGGCGTCGTTGACGATCGTCACGCCGTCCGCGCGCTCGGTGACCTCCATACGCCAGCGGGAGAGGGTCTCCGCCTCGGAGAGCGCCAGGGCGATCTCATCGGCGGACATGCCCAACTCATGGGCGACGGCGGTCGCGGCGAGCGCGTTCGACACGTGGTGCTCACCGTACAGCCGCAGCGTCAGGTCGCTGCACCCGGTGGGTGTTCGAAGGCGGAAGGAGGGTCTGCCGAGTCCGTCGATGTGCACGTTCTCTGCCCGTACGTCTGCTTCGTCGGACTCTCCGAACAGCACGACGCGGGCCTTGGTGCGTGCCGCCATGGCGCGTACGAGGGGGTCGTCGGCGTTGAGGACGGCGACGCCGCCGTCCTCGGCGGACGGCAGGGACTCGACCATCTCGCCCTTGGCCTGGGCGATCTGCTCGCGTCCGCCGAACTCGCCGATGTGGGCGGTGCCGACGTTCAGCACGAGGCCGATCCGCGGCGGGACGAGGCCGGTGAGGTAGCGGATGTCACCGATGTACCGCGCCCCCATCTCCAGGACGAGGAAGCGGGTGTCCTCGGCGGCGCGCAGGGCGGTGAGCGGCAGTCCGATCTCGTTGTTGAGGTTTCCTTCCGGCCAGACGGTGGGGGCCGCGCGCCGCAGGAGTTGGGCGATGAGGTCCTTGGTGCTGGTCTTGCCCGATGATCCGGTGAGCGCGACGGTCGTGGCGCCGGTGCGCTCCACGACGGCGCGTGCGAGGGCGCCGAGGGCCTGTACGACGTCCTCGACGACGATGGCGGGGACCCCGACGGGCCGGACGGCCAGCACGGCGGTGGCGCCCGCCTCGACGGCGCGGCGGGCGTAGTCGTGGCCGTCGACGTTCTCGCCGGCGAAGGCGGCGAAGAGGCTGCCGTCCGCGACCTGGCGGGAGTCGATGACGACGGGGCCGGTGACCCGGGCGTCCGGATCCGGTATGTCGTGCGGCTGCCCGCCGACGATGGTGGCGATCTCGGCGAGGGAGAGGGTGATCACGTGGACCGTCCGGCGAATGGAGGGCGGGTGAGGGATGGGGACGCGTACGCGGTGGGGGTGCGCGCGGGCGGTCGGGGAGGGGACGGGCGGCCGGCCGGTCCGCGTGGGGCGCGGGCGGCGGACGGCGGGGTGAGGGGGCACGACGGGACGACGGTCCGCGGGGAGGCCGTCACCGCGGCGAGCGGACGACGGCGCCGGGTGCCCGGCGCCGTCGTCCGGCCGCCGGACGGTCCCCTCATTCCCGGCCGGTGCTCTCGGCCGGGAGGCGCCGGGAGCGTTCGATGGCCTCGCGCAGCACCTGACGGTCGTCGAAGGCGCGTACCACCCCGGCGATGTCCTGGCCCTGTTCGTGGCCCTTGCCGGCGATGAGGACGGTGTCGCCCTCGCCGGCCCTCGACACCACGGACGCGATGGCCGCCGCGCGGTCGGCGTCGACCAGGACGTCGCCGCGCTCGTGGATCGGCACCTCGGCCGCGCCCGCGAGCATCGCGGCGAGGATCGCGAGCGGGTCCTCGGAGCGCGGGTTGTCCGAGGTCAGTACGGCGGTGTCGGCGAGCCGCGCCGCCGCCGCGCCCATCGAGGGGCGCTTGGACCGGTCGCGGTCGCCGCCGCAGCCCAGGACGATGTGCACCTTGCCCTTGGTGACCTTGCGCAGGGAGCGCAGCACCGATTCGACGGCGTCCGTCTTGTGGGCGTAGTCGACGACGGCGAGATACGGCTGGCCCGCGTCGACCCGCTCCAGCCGGCCGGGGACGCCGGGGACGGCCGCGATGCCGTCGGCGGCGATCTGGGGGTCGATTCCGGCCACGGCGAGGGTGACGACGGCGGCGAGGGTGTTGGCGACGTTGAACGGGCCGGGCAGCGGGGCCTCGGCGCGGATCCGCTCGCCCTTGGGGCTGACGACGGTGAAGGCGCTGCCGAGCCGGCCGACCTCGACGTCCTCGGCGCGCCAGTCGGCGTCGGGGTGGCCCTCGGCGGAGAACGTCGTGATGGGGACGCCCGCCTCGTGGACGAGCCGGCGGCCGTACTCGTCGTCGAAGTTCACGACGCCGAGACGGCTGCGCTCGGGGGTGAACAGCCGCGCCTTGGCCTGGAAGTAGTCCTCCATGCCGGAGTGGAACTCCATGTGTTCCGGGCTGAGGTTGTTGAAGACGGCGATGTCGAAGACACAGCCGTCGACCCGGCCGAGGACCAGCGCGTGGCTGGAGACCTCCATCGCGACGGAGTCCGCGCCGCGCTCGCGCATGACCGCGAGCAGCGCCTGGAGGTCGGTGGCCTCGGGGGTGGTGCGCTCGGATTTGACGCGCTCGTCGCCGATGCGCATCTCGACGGTGCCGATGAGTCCGGTGTGGTGTCCGGCGCCGCGCAGTCCGCCCTCGACGAGATAGGCGGTGGTGGTCTTGCCGGAGGTGCCGGTGATGCCGATCTGGAGGAGGTCGGCGCCGGGGTGGCCGTAGATCTCGGCGGCCAGTTCACCCATGCTGCCCCGGGGGTCGGGTGTGACCAGCAGCGGCAGTCCGGTGGCGGCGGCGCGCTCGGCGCCCGCCGGGTCGGTGAGGATCACCGCCGCGCCGAGGTCGGCCGCCTGGGCGGCGAAGTCGGCGCCGTGGAAGCGGGCGCCGGGCAGGGCCGCGTACACGTCCCCGTCGCGTACCGCTCGCGAGTCGTGGGTGATGCCGGTCGCCGCTCCGTCCGCCGGGGGCTCGGCTCCCAGCCGGGCGGCCAGGTCCACGAGCGGGATCGGCCGGACATGAGCGGGGCGGGGCGCTCCGGGGTGGTTCACGGGCGCGTCCTTTGTGGTGGTTCGGTACTGATCTGCGTGGGGCACGGCGGTGAGCGTACCGGGCCCACCGGGCCGCGGGCCACGTGAGGGGCGCCGGGTGCCGGGGCCGTCCGACGGGGGGACGGACGAGTCGTCGTGGTTCCCCGAGTCGGGGGTGATCGTTGTCACTGGGTGGTTCCCTGGGTCACTCGCCGGGTTTGAACTCGACCGGCAGGGGGGCTGCCTTCTTGCCGGTCGGTGGGACCTGGAGGCTCTTGAGAGCGAACTCCATGACCTCCTTGTAGATGGGGCCGCAGATCTGGCCGCCGAAGTAACTGCCCTCGGTGGGGTTCTGGATGGCGCAGTAGACGGTGATCTGCGGGTCGTCGGCGGGGGCGAAGCCCGCGAAGGACGCGGTGTAGCCCTTGTAGCGCCCGGACACGGGATCGACGCGGTTGGCCGTGCCCGTCTTGCCTGCGACGCGGTAGCCGGGGATCCGGGCCTTGGTGCCGGTGCCCGCCTCGTCGCCGACGACGGATTCGAGCATGGTGGCCAGCGTCCTGGCGGTCTTCTCGCTGACGACGCGGGTCTTCCCGGGAGCGGTCGCGGGGGTGAAGCGGCCGTCGGGGCCCTGTGTGCCGCGGACCAGGGTGGGCTCGATCCGTACGCCTCCGTTGGCGATGGTCGAGTAGACCGACGCCGCCTGCATGGCGTTGATCGACAGTCCCTGGCCGAAGGGGATCGTGAACTGCTGGGAGGTCGACCAGTCCTTCGGTTCCGCGAGGATGCCCGGGGTCTCGCCGGGGTAGCCGAGGCCGGTGGGGCTGCCGATGCCGAATTTGCGCAGGTAGGAGTGGAGCACCTGGTTGGCCTCGGACTGGGTCTTGCCGAGCTGGCCGGTCGCCAGGATGGTGCCGATGTTGCTGGACTTGGCGAGGACCCCGTTGAGCGTGAGGTACCACGTGGGGTGGTCGATGTCGTCCTTGAAGAGGCGGTCGCCGCGGTGGAGCCGGTTGGGCACGGTGACGTGGGTGCCGGGGACGGCGGCCTTCTCCTCCAGGACGGCGGCCATGGACATGACCTTGCTGGTGGAGCCGGGTTCGAAGGCGTCCTGGAGCGCGGCGTTGCCCATGGCGGCGCCGTCGGCCTGTGACAGGTCGTTGGGGTCGAAGCCGGGGGCGTTGGCCATGGCCAGCACCTCGCCGGTCCGGGTGTTCTGCACTATCACGTAGCCGCGGTCGGCCTTGGACTTCGTGACCTGTTCGGAGATGGCCCGCTGGGCGGCCCACTGGATGTCCCGGTCGATGGTCAGCTCGATGTCCGTGCCCGGCACCGCGGGGTTCTCCCGTGAGTCCGCCGTGGGGACGCGCCGGCCGCCGGAGTGGGCGTAGGTGATCTCGCCGTCCCGGCCGGAGAGCTGCTTGTCGAGCATGGACTCCACGCCGCCGCCTCCGTGGCCGTCGGACTTGACGTATCCCAGTATCCCGGCGGCGAGTTCCCCGTTGGGGTACACGCGCTTGCTGCTGGGCTCCTGGAAGACTCCGGCGAGGACGCTGGCCGGTGCGTCGGCGCCCTTGGCGGTGCGGGCCTTCTCGGCCTTCTCCGCGAGGACGGACTTGAGGTCGCTGATCTGGTTCCAGACCTGGGGGGTCTGGCGGTGGGCGAGCACCGTGAAGCGGGACTTGGGGACCGAGAGCTGCTTCTCCAGCGTCTCGGGCTCCTTGTCGAGGATCGGCGCGAGGAGCGCGGCGGCCTGCGCGGGGGCGTTGTCGACCTTGCTGTCCTCGGGGGTGAACATCTTGGGGTCTGCCGTGATGTCGTGCGCGTCGACGCTGCTGGCCAGGGCGACACCGGCGCGGTCGGTGATCTCGCCGCGCTCGGCGGCCAGGGTGATGCTCGTGAAGCGGTTCTTCTCGGCCTTGGCCGTGTACGCGCTGGCGTCGACCGCCTGGACCTGGAGCAGCCGGACGACGAAGACCAGCATGACGACGGTCAGTCCGAGGCTGACCAGCCGCAGCCGGGGGCGGTGGCTGCCGAGCCGGATACGGCGCGGGGCGCGGGCACCGGGCCTCGCACGGCCCTTCGCGGGGCGCGCCGGGCGCCCGGCCTGGCGGGCGGGCCGCCGCGACGCGCGTGATTCGGGCCGGGGGCGACCGCCGCTCCCGGGGCGCGCGGGGCCGGGGACCCGGCGGCGCGGTGGTTGCTCGGGGGGCACTGGATCACCTGCCGGAGGTCGTCGGGGTGGGGGTGCCGGACGTGGGTCCGGGCGTGGGAGGGGTGGCGGGCGCGCCGCGGGAGCCCGTCGAGGCGGAGGGGGCGGGCGGGCCGGTGGAGGGGGTGGCGGGGGTGGCGGCCGGGTCGGTGGACTCCCCCGGGGAGGGGGACGCCGGGCTGCCCGTGGGCGACGGCGACGGGGTCACGGAGGGGGCGAGCGAGGCGGGCAGGCTCGGCGCGGCGGGCGGGACGGCGTCCATGGCGGAGGGCGCGGCGTACGGGATCGCGCCGGCCTCGGAGGGGACTCCGCTGACCTTGCCGTCCGGGCCGAGGAAGGCGGGGCTGCCGCCGGGCACCATGCCGAGCTCGCGCGCCCGGCGCTCCAGCGCGTCGGGCGCGGAGAGGTCGTCCACGTCCCGCTGGAGCGCCTGCTGCTCGTCGGTCAGGTCGGTGGTCCGCTTCTTGAGCTCGCTGAGCTGGAACGACCCGACGTTGAGCGAGGAGTTCAGCAGGAGCAGGGTGATCAGCCCGCCGCCGAGGAGGAGAACGACCAGCAGGACGAAGGGTGTGCGCGCCGCGGTGCTCGGCCCGGTCGTCGGCATCAGCCGGGCGAGCCGCGCGGCACGTCCCCTGAGCTGCCTGGCCGGTCCCCTCACCGCACGTCCTCCCGGATCCGCTCGGCGCCGCGCAGCCGGGCGGGGGCGGCCCTGCGGTTCTCGGCGACCTCTTCCTCCGTGGGCAGTTCGGCGCCGCGCGTCAGGAGTCTGAGCCTCGGCTGGTAGCGCTCGGGCACGACGGGCAGGCCGGGGGGCGCCGTGTTGGCGGCGCCGGCCGCGAAGACCTGCTTGACCAGCCGGTCTTCGAGGGAGTGGTAGGCGAGTACGGCGATACGGCCACCGACCGCGAGGGACGCGACGGCGGCCGGGACGGCGGCCTCCACGGCGGACAGCTCGGCGTTGACCTCGATGCGCAGGGCCTGGAAGGTGCGCTTGGCGGGGTTGCCGCCGGTGCGTTTGGCGGCCTGCGGCAGGGCGTCCCGGATGAGTTCGACCAGGCGGGCGCTGCCGGTGAAGGGCTCGACGGCGCGTTCCCTGACGATCGCGGAGACGATGCGCCTGGCCTGCTTCTCCTCGCCGTACGCGCGCAGGATCCGCACCAGTTCGCCCGGCGGGTAGGTGTTGAGGACCTCGGCCGCGCTCATTCCGGCCGACTGGTCCATGCGCATGTCGAGGGGGGCGTCCTGGGCGTAGGCGAACCCCCGCTCCGCCTCGTCGAGTTGCATGGACGAGACGCCCAGGTCGAAGAGCACGCCCTGGACCCGGGGGATGCCCAGCCGGTCGAGCACGTCGGGCAGTTCGTCGTAGACGGCGTGCACGAGGGTGGCGCGGTCGCCGTACGGGGCGAGGCGCTCGCCGGAGAGCCGCAGCGCCTCCTTGTCCCGGTCGAGCGCGACGAGCCGCGCGGCGGGGAAGGTGGTGAGCAGTGCCTCGCTGTGGCCGCCGAGGCCGAGGGTGCAGTCGACGACGACGGCGCCCGGTTCGGTGAGGGCGGGGGCGAGCAGGTCGAGGCACCGGTCGAGCATCACCGGGACGTGCCGGGTGCCGGTCATTCGCGGGCCTCGCGGGGCCTGGTTCGCTGGCTGCGCTCGCTCATGCGCCCTCTCAGGTCCGGCGTGGACGGACGTACCGCCGAGCGTGAGGAGGCCGAGCCGCACGTACGCCGCACACGCGGGGGAATTCGGGGAGTGTTCGGGATGTCCGTGAACTTCGCGCCACTTTAGTCCACAGGCCCCCTCGGTCAATCAACCGGTCAGCGCGTCGCCCGGCCCGCCGCACGGGGACCGGCGGCGCCGATCGGGCGAAGATCGAGTGAAGATCGAGTGGGGTTCCGACGGGGTGGCGACATGACCGCGCGCAAGAAAAATCAGCACCGGCCACCCGCGCGCCCCACCGGAATTCACCTGTGTGGCTTACCTCACACCGGGCCTCGTTGACGATGTTTGTCCGGTCGCACAGCGGGCTCAGGACGCGGCTGAGCATTACCGTCTACAGGTATGTCGACATCCGCGCACCTCCCTGCCGAGTCCGACCGCGCGTCCGCCGGTTCGGCCCGAGCCGACGGTACGGTCACCGATCGGCTCGTGGACGCCAACCGCCACTACGCGAAGGAGTTCGGCGACCCGGGCATGGACGCCCGTCCCGTGCTCCGCGTCGCCGTGGTCGCCTGCATGGACGCCCGCCTCGACCTGCACGCCGCCCTGGGCCTGGAGCTCGGCGACTGTCATACGATCCGCAACGCGGGCGGCGTCGTCACCGACGACGTCATCCGCTCACTGACCATCAGCCAGCGGGCGCTCAAGACCCGCAGCGTCGTACTGATCCATCACACGGGCTGCGGTCTGGAGGCCCTCACCGAGGACTTCAGGCACGAACTGGAAATGGAGGTCGGACAGCGTCCGGCCTGGGCCGTGGAGTCGTTCAGGGACGTGGACCAGGACGTGAGGCAGTCGATGCAGCGGGTGCGGACCTCACCGTTCCTCCCGCACACCGACGACGTGCGCGGTTTCGTCTTCGACGTGTCGACCGGCCTCCTGCGGGAGATCGACTCGGCGGGCTGACCGCGTCGCCCGCGCCAGAATCACGGCAACTCCGGCAATTCACACCCACTTATCCACAGGCGAGTGACACGAAGCGGTAACGGCTAGAAGAATGCGTGAGTGACAGCGGTGCTCCGGAACCTTCCGGGCGCGGCGTCCGTATTTCGGGGTGGGCCGGGCCGTGAGAAGAGCCCCGGCCCGTATGAACGGGCCGAGGAGGGCCGGGTGACGACCTATGACGATCGAGCGAGCCTCACAGATCTGACCACCACAGCGGAGCGTGTCCGCGCATCGGTGGAGGGTGTGATCGAGGGCAAGCCTGAGGTCGTACGGCTTTCGCTGACAGTGCTGCTCGCCGAGGGACATCTGCTCATCGAGGATGTCCCCGGCGTCGGCAAGACAATGCTGGCCAAGGCGCTGGCGCGTTCCATCGACTGTTCGGTCCGGCGTATCCAGTTCACGCCCGACCTGCTGCCCTCGGACATCACCGGGGTCTCCATCTACGACCAGCAGCGCCGGGACTTCGAGTTCAAGCCCGGTGCGATCTTCGCGCAGATCGTGATCGGCGACGAGATCAACCGCGCCTCGCCCAAGACGCAGTCGGCGCTGCTGGAGTCGATGGAGGAGCGCCAGGTCACCATCGACGGACAGACCTACGAACTGCCCAGCCCCTTCATGGTGGTGGCGACGCAGAACCCGGTCGAGATGGAGGGCACCTATCCGCTGCCCGAGGCGCAGCGCGACCGCTTCATGGCCAGGGTCTCCATCGGTTATCCGAGCGCGGAGGCCGAGTTGGAGATGCTGGACGTGCACGGCGGGATCTCGCCGCTGGACGATCTCCAGCCGGTGGCCCACGCGCACGACATCGTGAAGCTCATCGACGCCGTGCGGAAGGTCCATGTGGCCGACTCCGTACGGCGGTACGCGGTGGAGCTGGTCGCGGCGACCCGTAACCACCCGGATCTCAGACTGGGCGCCTCACCGCGCGCGACGCTGCATCTGCTGCGCGCGGCGAAGGCGTCCGCCGCGCTGAGCGGCCGGGAGTACGCGCTGCCGGACGACGTGCAGGCGCTGGCGGCGGCGGTGCTGGCGCACCGGCTGCTGCCGACCGCGCAGGCACAGCTCAACCGCCGGACCGCCGAGCAGGTCGTGCTGGAGATCCTCCAGCGCGTTCCGGTGCCGACGGCCGACGGCGGCCGGCAGGCCCCCGTGGGCGCCGCGCCGCTCTACGACCGGCAGCAGCCGGGCGTCCGGCGGCTGTGATGGAGCCCGGCGCCACCGCCTCGGGCAGCGAGGACAGAGGCGGGCTGCGGGCGGCGCTGGGCGGTCTCACCACCCGCGGCCGGTCGTTCTTCGCCGCGGGTATCGCGGCGGCGGTCTGCGCGTATGTCCTCGGCCAGGCGGATCTGCTCCGGGTGGGGATGCTCCTGGCCGTCCTGCCGCTGGTCTGCGTGGGCGTGCTGTACCGCACGCGCTACCGGGTCGCGGGCAGCAGGCGGCTCTCGCCGTCGCGTGTGCCTGCGGGGTCCGAGGCCCGTGTCCATCTGCGGATGGACAACGTGTCGCGGCTGCCCACCGGTCTGCTGATGCTCCAGGACCATGTGCCGTACGTGCTGGGCCCGCGCCCCCGGTTCGTCCTGGACCGGGTGGAGGCGGGCGGGCGCCGCGAGGTGTCCTACCGGGTCCGTTCCGACCTGCGCGGGCGCTACCCGCTCGGGCCGCTGCAACTGCGGCTGAGCGACCCGTTCGGGATGTGCGAGCTGACGCGCTCCTTCAGCGCCCACGACACCCTGACCGTCATACCGCGGACCGAGCCGCTGCCACCGGTCCGGCTGGCGGGCGCGACGGCGGGGTACGGCGACGGGCGGCAGCGCTCGCTGTCGCTGGCCGGCGAGGACGACGTCATCCCGCGCGGCTACCGGCACGGCGACGACCTGCGCCGGGTGCACTGGCGCTCCACGGCGCGCTACGGCGAGCTGATGGTGCGTCGCGAGGAGCAGCCGCAGCGTGCCAGGTGCACGGTGCTGCTCGACACCCGCAGGCTCGCCTACCAGGGCGCGGGCCCCGACTCGGCCTTCGAATGGGCGGTGTCGGGCGCCGCGTCCGCGCTGGTGCACATGCTGGAACGGGGCCTGTCCGTGCGGCTGTTGACGGACACGGGGAGTTCGGTGCCCAACCAGGGCGCCGAGGGGTTCGCCGGTTCGTCCCAGGAGTCAGCCGACGCGGCCGGACTGATGATGGACACGCTCGCCGTCGTCGACCACTCCGACGGGGCCGGGCTCTCCCGCGCGTACGACGTGCTGCGCGGCGGGACCGAGGGACTGCTGATCGCCTTCCTCGGTGATCTCGACGAGGAGCAGACCGCGGTGGCCTGCCGGATGCGCCACCGCAGCGGCGCCGCATTGGCCTTCGTCCTGGACAGCTCCGGCTGGGTCCCGGACGAGGGTGAACCGCCCGCGCGGGTGCAGGACCGCCTCCGGCAGTTGCGCGAGTCCGGCTGGAACGGCCTCGCGGTGCCGGCCGGGGCCTCGCTCCCCGATCTGTGGCAGCAGGCGGCACACCAGCGCACCGAGTCGAGCGCGGCACAGGGCTCGGCAGGCTTCTCCGGAGGATGGTCATGAGCGGTCGCGCGAGGCTGGCGCTGTGCGCCTTCGCCGCCACGATGATGGCGGCGGGCGCTCTGCTGCCGCTGGTCGATCCGGTCACCTGGTTCCTCCAGGCGGCCTTCATGGTGGCGGTCGTGGCGGGGGTGGGCGCGCTCGGCCGGCGGGTGCCGCTGGCCAGAACGCTGACCGTGGCGCTCCAGGCGGCAGCCGGGCTGCTGATGCTCACGGTGGTCTTCGCCTCGGAGCAGGCCCTGTTCGGTCTGCTGCCCGGCCCGGACGTCTTCCTGCGCTTCGGCGACCTGCTGAACCAGGGTGGTCAGGAGGTCGCCCGGTACTCGGTCCCGGCGCCGTCGACCGACGGCATCAGGCTGATGCTGGTCGGTGGCGTGCTGGTCATCGGTCTCGCCGTGGACGCGCTCGCCGTGACGTTCCGCAGCGCCGCGCCCGCCGGACTGCCGCTGCTCGCGCTGTACTCGGTCGCCGCCGGTCTCTCCGGCGGTGACGCCTCCTGGCTGTGGTTCCTGCTGGCGGCCAGTGGCTATCTGCTGTTGCTGCTGGCCGAGGGCCGGGACCGGCTCTCCCAGTGGGGCCGGGTCTTCGGCGGCGCTCCGCGCGCCCCGGGCCGTACGGCCGGCGGGATGGACGGCGGGGGCGGGGCCGCGGCCCCGGTCCGCACGGGCCGCCGGATCGGTGTGATGGCCCTGGGCATCGCGCTCGTGGTGCCCGCCGCGCTGCCGTCGCTGAACGGCGGACTGCTCAACGGTACGGGGGCCGGGTCGGGTTCGGGCCTGGGCGGCGGCACGATCTCCGCCGTCAACCCTCTGGTGTCGCTCCAGGACAACCTCAACCAGCCCGAGGACCGGGAGGCGTTGCGGTACCGGACGAACGCGGAGAACACCCAGAACCTGTATCTGCGGATCATGGCGCTGGACGACTTCGACGGCACGTCCTGGCGGTTCTCCCAGCGCAGTGTCGAGGACGTGCCGAGCAGGCTCCCCGGACCGCCCGGTCTGAGCGGGGACGTACGCACCACCGAGATCAAGACGAGCATCTCCGCCGCCGGCTGGTACCGGCAGAACTACCTTCCGATGCCCTATCCGGCCTCGGAGGTGGACATCGAGGGGCGCTGGCGCTTCGAACCGACCGGCCGGACCCTGGTCGGCGACCGGGGCGAGACCACACGCGGCGCCCAGTACCAGGTCACCAGTCTGCTGGTGGAGCCCACCCGGGAGCAGCTCGCGGCGGCTCCGCGGCCCCCGGCCTCCCTGGTGCGGGAGTACACCAAGGTGCCGGAGGTCCTCCCGGAGGAGGTGGAGGCCACCGCGCGCCAGGTGACCGAGGGCGCGGCGAACGACTACGAGAGGGCCGTCAGGCTCCAGGACTGGTTCGCCGTGGACGGCGGCTTCACCTACGACACACAGGTCGCCTCCGGCACGGGCGTCTCGGCGATCACCCGCTTCCTGAGGGAGAAGGAGGGCTTCTGCGTCCACTTCTCCTTCTCGATGGCGGCGATGGCCCGCACGCTGGGCATCCCCGCCCGGGTGGCGGTGGGCTTCACACCGGGCACACCGCAGTCGGACGGCACGATGTCCGTCGGGCTCCGTGACGCGCACGCCTGGCCCGAGCTGTACTTCGAAGGTGTCGGCTGGACCCGCTTCGAGCCGACGCCGAGCCGGGGCAGCGCCCCGGACTACACGATCCCCGAGGCCCCCTCGGGCGACGCGAGCGACCCGGCCGAGCCCGAGACCAGCGAGACGTCCGCGCCGGCCTCCCGGCCGTCCGCCTCGGACAGCTGCCCGCCCCAGGACGCCAGGATCGGCGAGTGCGGTACGACCGCGCCGGCCGGGGCGCTGCCACCGACCGACTCGGGGACACCGGCGGGGACGGTGGCCGCCATCACGCTGGGCGTTCTCGCGGTCCTGCTGCTGCCACTGCTGCCACTGCTGTGGCGCACCCGGATCCGGGCCCGGCGGCTCGGTTCCGGGGGCCGTACGCCCGCCGATGCCACGGCCCGCGTGCTGGGCGCCTGGCGGGAGATCATCGACACCGCCTGGGACCACGGCATCCGTCCCGACGAATCGCGGACACCGCGGAAGACGGCGGCCCGGATCGTGAGCCTGGGGCAGTTGGAGGGTGACGCGGCCGACGCCGTGCACCGGGTCGCGCGTGCGGTGGAGATGGTCCTGTACGCACCGGAACCGCGGCCCGTGACGGGTCTGGCCGAGGACGCCCAGCGGGTCCGCGCGGGACTGGGCCGGGCGGCGGGCCGCTGGACCAGACAGCGGGCGCTTTTCCTGCCGCGCTCGTCCGTTCGGGTGATGTGGGGGCTCGCCGAGCGCTGGTCGGCCGTCACCGATCGCTGGGGAGCGCGCCGTGCGGAGCTGGGCCGCCGGTGGGCGGCGCTGTTCCGCAGGCCGTCCCGTCAGCGGGGCTGAGCGGAAGCGGGGCACCGGGGGCCGGGGAACGGCGATGGGGCGGGGTCACGGGGCGGCTTACGGGCCCCGTGACCCCGCCCCTGCCGTCTCTCCGGGCCCCGGTGCTCCTCCGGGCCGAGGCGGCGTGTGCCGCGCCGCACGCCGGGGTCGCGGGCCGGGGCAGGGGCCCGGGGGGGGGGGGGGGGGGGGGGGGGGGGGGGGGGGGGGGGGGGGGGGGGGGGGGGGCGCCCCCCCCTCCCCCCCCCCCCCCCCCCCTCACCCGTATCCGCCGTTTCTCACGGCAGTCGCACCACTACTGCAAGCCCGGGAATCCCGGAGTCGTTCTACTGACCCTGCTCGTCACGGCGACGCTGCCACCGCTGCTCGATCCGGTTCATGAACGAACGGCGCTGCCGAGGCTGCTGCCTGCGGTCGGCGGTGGCCTCGCCGGACGGCTGTTGCTCACCCGGTTTCGGGGCCTTGCGCCAGCCGGTGACCGCGAGAACCGCGCAGCCCAGCATGACGAGGAAACCCACCACGCCGATCCAGATCTGCTTGGCGACCATACCGGTCATGAGGAGCGCGATACCCACCAGAAAGCCAGCGATCGCCTGGTAGACCCGTCGCCGGGTGTACGTACGCAGCCCGCTTCCCTCAAGCGCTGTCGCGAACTTGGGATCTTCGGCGTACAGCGCTCGCTCCATTTGCTCGAGCATTCGCTGCTCGTGCTCCGAGAGCGGCACGGAGTCCTCCTAGTCGTCGGTCGCGGGGGGCGACCGGTATGCGGCCCCTTCAGGATAGGCAGGGATTCGCCCCCGTGAAACCCGCCCTCTACGCCATTTCGCCAATCCGGGCCGCCATGCCGACTCGGCCGTTGAGGCGTTGATTCCCCAACCGTCGACCCGTCATGCCGGAAGGCGTACCCCGATCATACGGCGCCGAACGCTCTGCCGGGGGGCCTGTGGCGCACTCCATGCGCAGCTTCGTTGCTGATCAGCCCGGCGATCAGTGCTCGCGGGCGTTCTCCGTCAGGCCCGCTTCTCGCCCAGCACGTGGAGCTGGCCCGCGACGGAGTGGAACGAGGGCTGCTCGGCGGCCGCCGCCTCCAGCTTCAGAAGGGCCTCCAGAGCGCCCGGCTGAGTGTCCACCAGAACGCCCGGGACCAGGTCGGAGAAGACCCGGACACCGTGTACGGCGCCCACCTCGGCACCGGCCTTCTCGACCAGTTCGGTCAGCAGCTCGACGGTGAAGCGCCGGGGCACCGGATCGCCCTCGCCCCAGCGGCCCGCGGGATCCGCGAGTGCCTGCCGGGCCTCGGTGAAGTGCCCGGCGAGCGCCCTGGCCAGTACGGCGCCGCCGACGCCCGCGGCGAGCAGACTCAGCGCACCGCCCGGCCGCAGCGCCTCCACCGCGTTGCGCAGGCCCTCGGCCGGGTCGTCGGCGTACTCCAGGACGCCGTGGCAGAGCACCGCGTCGTACCCGCCCCGCTCCACGACGTCGAACAGGCCCAGGATGTCGCCCTGGACGCCGTTGACGCGGTCGGCGACCCCCGCCTCGGCCGCCCGGCGCTCCAGCGCGAACAGCGCGTTGGGGCTCGGGTCGACGACGGTCACCCGGTGCCCGAGGCGGGCGACGGGCACGGCGAAGTTGCCCGTGCCGCCTCCCGTGTCGAGGACGTCCAGGACCGCCCCGTCCCCCACCGCTGCGGCGCGGCGGCGCAGGGCGCGTTCGAGCACCTCCCACACGACGGCGGTACGCAGGGAGCTACGAGGGCGCGACGGCGTCTCTCCACCGAAGGCAGGGGAAGGGTCCGACACGGCAGTTGACTCCTCGGCGCGGTACCGCCCCAGGTCGCGGGGCAGGAAAGGTGCAGGCACCGCACAGCCTATTGCCTCGGTCGGCCGTCCCCGTCACCCGGCGGCGCCGCCCTTCTCCGGCTGTTCGGCCCGGGGCTGGGGCAGCACCGGTTCGAGCACGAGCAGCCGCTCCACGAGGCGCAGGAACATCGCCACGTCGCGGAGCAGGTCGTCGGCGTCGCGGTTGCTCGCCGCGCCCCGTATCCCGGCCTCGGCCCGCGCCCGGCGGGTGGCTCCGGACGCGAACAGGGCGCTCCATTCGGTCAGCTCGGGCGCGATCTCGGGCAGCACCTCCCAGGCGCTCCTTATGCGCCTGCGGCGCGGCCCCGCCGCGGGCTCGGGCCGGCCACGGGCGGCGAGGACCGCCGCGGCGGTGCGCAGGGCGGCCAGATGGGCCGTCGCATAGCGTTCGTTGGGGGTGTCGAGAGTGGCGGCCTCGTCCAGCCCCGTACGGGCCTGGGCGAGCAGGTCGAGGGCGGCGGGCGGCGCGGTCGCGCGCCTCTGCACGGGGTGGACGTCGGTCGCGGGGCCGGTCAGCGAGGGGGCAGGGCCGCCTGTGCTTCGCCGGCGTGCGGCTGCGGCGTAGGAACTGGCCATGACGAACCTCCTGGTCGTCTCTGTGACGGCTCTGTGGCCGTATGTGTCCATCTTGGAGCACACCACTGACAATCCGCCCTGACCTGCACTTTTGCCCCGTCGTGAGGCTCAGGGCGGTTTCCGCGCCGGCCGGTCGGCGCGGATTCGCCGGCGCTCCCCGTCCACCCCCGTCCCGCATCGCGGCTGCCCGTCGGACACGTGCGTGACGCCTGTGAGAATCGGGCGCATGGACAGCAGCAGCACCCGCCGACGGGCCACCCGACAGAAACTTCACGAAGCCGCGGTGACGCTCATCGCCGAACAGGGCTTCTCCGCGACGACCGTTGACGAGATCGCCGACCGGGCCGGAGTCGCCAAGGGCACCGTCTACTACAACTTCAATGGGAAGACCGAGCTTTTCGAGGAGCTTCTGCGGGACGGCGTCGGCCGGCTCACCGCCTCCTTACGGACCGCCGCCGACGAGACGGCGGAGCGCGACGGCACCAGCGTGGAGGCGCTGGACGCCATGATCAGGGCGGGGCTCGCCTTCATAGACCGCCATCCGGCGTTCACCCGCCTCTATGTCGCCGAGCTCTGGCGCACCAACCGGGCGTGGCAGTCCACGCTTCTGGTGGTGCGTCAGCAGGCCATGGGCGTCGTGGAGAAGGTGCTCCAGGAGGGGGTCGACGGCGGTGAGCTGAGCCGGGACGTCGATGTCCCGCTGACGGCCGCCGCGCTGGTGGGGATGGTGCTGGTGACGGCCCTGGACTGGCAGGCGTTCCAGCCCGAGCGGTCGGTGGAGGACGTGCACTCGGCGCTCTCGCTGCTCCTGCACGGGAGGATCGGCGCGGGCGAACCCTCGCCTCACTGAGAGCCGGACGAACGCGGAAACGCGCCGCTCCGATCGGGACCTCACTCCCGGCCGGAACGGCGCGTCGCCTCACCCCGTGGCGGTCGGGGTGCCACACCGCTCCGCCGCCCCGTGCCGGCGGTCTCGGCATCGCGCCCCTCCCGTGGCCTCCACTCTTCCGTCTTCGCAGGTGGGGGCCTATCCGCGTCTCTACTCATCTCGCCTACTAGGTACGGATACTCACCACCCCGTTCGAATCCTCACCCGTCCGGCCCACACGCTGGCTACGATCTCGTGCGTGTCCGTACTCCCTCTTGTCTTCACCAGCGGCTGGGCCAGCGGTATCAACGCGTACGCGGTGGTTCTGCTGCTCGGGATCTTCGGCGCGACCGGGCTGACCGACGAGGTCCCCGAGTCGCTCCAGCGCACCGATGTGCTGGTCGTCGTGGGTGTGCTCTTCGTCTGTGAGGCGGTGGCGGACAAGATCCCGTACGTCGACTCGGTCTGGGACTCCGTGCACACCGTGGTCAGGCCGCTGTCGGGGGCGGTGGTCGCGGCGCTGCTCGCCGGGGAGAGCGGTTCGCTCCCGGAGATCGCGGCGGGCGCCGTCGGCGGATCGACGGCCCTGGTGAGTCATCTGGTGAAGGCCGGCGCGAGGATGGCCGTGAACACCTCGCCGGAACCCTTCAGCAACATCGCCGTCAGCACCCTGGAGGATCTCGGCGTCGCCGGGATCATCACGTTCGCGATCTTCAATCCGGTCGCCGCGGCGGTCGTCGCGGGCGGCCTCCTGCTGCTCGGCATCGTGACCATCCTCTTCCTGGCGTCGAGGATCCGCCGGTTCCGGCAGCGCAGGGCCCAGAGACGCGAGGAACGGCGCCTCGCCGCGTCATGGCCGCCCTGACCCCGCGCGCCCTCGCGTGCTTCCTCGTCCCGTCCGCCCCCACCCCGTGCTCCCCGGCCCGGCATCCCGGCTTCGGCGCCGGGAAAACAGGCCGCTAAGGTCCACTTCCATGGCACGGATTGCGGTGATCGGCGCCGGGATGGGCGCGATGGCGGCGGCTGCCCGGCTGGCAGTGGCGGGGCACCGGGTGACGGTGTACGAGCGCTCGGCGACGTACGGCGGCGCCCTGGGCCGGTTCGAACGCGACGGGTTCGCGTACGACACGGGACCCACGCTGCTTCATCTGCCCGCCGTCTACCGGGATCTGTTCCTCAAGACCGGCAGGAAGCCGCTCGAAGAGTGCGTACGGATGACCCAGGTCGACCCGGCGAGCAGACATCTCTTCCCGGACGGCTCCGACGTCTCCCTGCCGGACTCGTCGCGCGCCGGGGTCGTCTCGGCCCTGGACTCCGCGCTCGGCGCGGGAGCGGGGACACGGTGGGGGGACTTCCTCGGCCGGGCGCGGGACGCCTGGGACCGTTCGCGGCGGCCTCTGTTGGAGGAGCCGTTGCGCGGCGACTGGCAGGTGCTGGGGCGCGACCCGTACCCGGCCGTCCGGCAGCGCAGGCTGCTGCGGGGGCCCCGGCTGGCGGGCACCGTCGCCGAGGTGGGGACGGGTGAGCTGGCCGATCCCCGGCTCGCCGCGCTGTTCGAGGGGTACGTCCTGTCGTACGGGCTCGATCCGCGGCGCACGCCCGCGAGCGCCGCCGTGCTGCCGTACATGGAGCAGACGTTCGGCACCTGGTACGTGCGGGGCGGCATGCGGGCGCTGGCGCACGCGGTGTACGAACGCTGCCTGGAGCGCAGGGTGGAGTTCGTCTTCCAGGCCGACGTGATCCGGATCGTGGAGAAGGACGGCCGCGCGGCCGGGGTGGAGCTGGCTCCGGGGCCTGCGGCGTCCGCCCCCACGGTCGTGGAGGCGGACCACGTGGTGGCGGGGACGGCCCCCGCGGCCCTCGTGGAACGGGAGTTGTGGCGGGACGGCGACGTACGGCCCCGTGGCGACGGCGGGGGCGGTGCGCCGGTGGTCCCGGGCAGGTTCACGGTGCTGCTGGCCCTGCGCGGCGGCAGACCGGACGGCACGGCGCACCGGACGGTGGTGCACTCCCCCGACGGCGGGGCCGAGGCCGGCGCGGTGTTCTCCGGCCGGACGGCGGAGCGGCCGACGGTCACGGTGCTGCGGCCCGACGATCCGACGACGCGTCCGGACGACGCGCACGAGGCACTCACCCTCACGGCCACCGTCGCACCGCAGGGACCGGTGGACTGGCACGACGCCGCGCTGCGCGAGCGGTACGCCGATCTGCTGGTGGAGGCGGCCGGGGCCGCCGTACCCGGACTGCGGGAGCGGCTGTGCTGGCGGGAGATCCGTACGCCCGCGGACACGGCGGCCGGGACCGGGGCACGGGGCGGTTCGGTGCCCGCGCCCTCGCTGGCGGGCGCGGACGGCCGGCTGCTGCGTCCGTCGAACAGCACGCGGCTGCCCGGTCTGTATCTCGTGGGCGGCGAGGCGCACCCCGGTGGCGGGCTGGCGCACGCGGGCATGTCCGGGACGCTGGTCGCCGGGCTGATCGTCGAGGGCGCGGACTTCCGGGGATCGCGCTGAACTCCCCGCACCGGCCGTACGGGGACGGCTGACACGGACCCAACTCGCGAAC
Source organism: Streptomyces sp. NPDC104581 (assembly GCF_055583685.1). Classification (NCBI taxonomy): domain Bacteria; kingdom Bacillati; phylum Actinomycetota; class Actinomycetes; order Kitasatosporales; family Streptomycetaceae; genus Streptomyces; species Streptomyces sp. NPDC104581. The sequence continues at coordinate 2,995 of NZ_JBVJNN010000029.1, read as the reverse complement.
ACGTCGCGGGAGTTGGGGGCGTGTCAGTAGCGGTAGCGCTGCTCTTCGTGGTGGGGGTCGTAGCCGTACTGGTCGGGCGCCTGCCGCGGCATCGGGGGGACCTCGTCGCCCTCGCGCTGCTGCGGGACCCAGACCCCGCCGGGCGGTGTGTCCGTGCCGTACTCGGGCGAAGCGCCTTGGCCGCCCTGCCCGTTCCGGTCTCCGTAGGGGGCCGCGTACTGCTGCTGGCCGCCGTAACTGTCGTACGCGCCGTAGGAGTCGCCGCCGCTGTTCGTGGCGCCGTACGGGTCGGTGTGGGCGGCGTACTGCTGCTGCCCCGTGTCGTAGTCGTACTGACCGCTCTGCCCGTTGTGCCCCGCGTACGGGTCCTGCTGACCGCCGTACACGTCATGGCCCTGGCTCGCGTAGGGGTCACCGGCGCCGTAGGTGTCGGTCGCGCCGTACGGGTCGTGGGCGCGGCCGGAGTAGGCGTCCTGGCCCGCGTAGGCGTCGTGTCCGGCATAGGTGTCGTGTCCGGCGTAGGTGTCGTGTCCGGCGTAGGTGTCCTGGCCGGTGGGCGCGTCGTAGCCGCTGTACGGGTCGTAGTTGCCGTACTGGGTGGCCTGGTAGGCGGCGTCGCTGTAGACGCCGTACTGCCCGGTCTCGTCGGGCATCGGCTCCGGCTCGTAGACGGACGCGGCGGCCGGGGGCTCGCTGGGTGCGGGGCCGGCGCCCATGGTGTCGGCCGCGACGGGCTGGTACTCCAAGTCCGAGACTTCCAGGCTCGGTTCGCGTGTCCCGGCCTCACCGCCGCCGGCCCTGCGGCGCCGGCTCGCGCCGGGGCTGCCGCCGATCGCCCAGCCGGTGGAGAAGCCGCGGCGGAACGACAGCGTCACATAGGTCTGGCCGACCGCGAACGCGATCGCGCCGACGGCGATGACCGGGACGGAGGCGAGCAGGACGCCCAGCACCACTCCGACGAAACCCGTGAAGGCGAGAAGTCGCCAACGGAGCCGCGCCTTGTACTGGAGCAGTACCTCGCCCAGCAGCCACAGCGCGACGATGCCGAACGCGATGTAGAGGACCGTCCAGCCCATGCCCGCCCCTCTCCTGCGGTCACCGCCCCGGGTCGGGACGGGTACGACCGGTCACGACTGCTCGTGCAGTCCGAGATTCTCGTAGATTTCGAGCGTCGCCGTGGAGTTGTTGAGTGTAATGAAGTGGAGTCCGGGGACACCCTCCGCACGCAGCGTCGCGCAGAACTCGGTCGCGTACTCGATACCGATGGAGCGTACAGCGGCGGGATCCTCCGCGGCGGAGAGGATCCGCTCTTTCAGTGCCGGGGGCAGCGACGCGTTGCTGAGCTGCGAGAAGCGCTCGATCTGCCGGACGTTGGTGACCGGCATGATCTCCGGGATGATCGGGGTGTCGCAGCCGGCCGCCGCCACTTTGTCCCGCAGCCGCAGATAGTCCTCGGGGTCGAAGAACATCTGGGTGATCGCGTAGTCGGCGCCCGCGCGGCACTTGGCCACGAAATGCCGGATGTCGCTCTCCCAGTCGGGCGAGCGCGGATGCATCTCGGGGAAGGCGGCGACGCCCACGCAGAAGTCGCCGGACTCCTTGATCAGACGGACCAGGTCGGCCGCGTACGTCACGCCCTCGGGGTGCTTGACCCATTCGCCCATCGGGTCGCCGGGCGGGTCTCCGCGCACGGCGAGGATGTTCCTGATACCGGCGTCGGCGTACTGGCCGATCATGTTCCGCAGCTCGGCGACCGAGTGGTTCACCGCGGTGAGGTGGGCGACCGGGGTGAGGGTGGTGTCGGAGGCGATCTGCTGGGTCGCCTTGACCGTGCCCGCGCGGGTGGAACCGCCGGCGCCGTAGGTGACCGAGACGAAGTTCGGGGCGACGGCCTCGACCCGGCGCAGCGCGTTCCAGAGGTTCCGTTCGCCCTTCTCCGTCTTGGGCGCCCAGAATTCGAACGAGTACGACAACTTGCCCGTCGCAAGTAGGTCACGCACCGTACGAGCGTGATCCGTCCTGGTCGAAGCTGTACCAAGGGCCATACCGGAAGGTTATCGAGGGCGCGGCGATCACCCAACCAGAGCAGGCCCTTTTGTCCATTTCACACCATGCCTGTCCACCCCTCGGACAGCGACCCCGCGCCGGAAGCCGGGGGTCCGTCGCCGTCGGGCGGACGCGCGGGGCACGGCGGCCGGTCTCAGGCGACCCTGTCCCGGACGCGCTTGGCGATGCCCGCGGCTGCCATGGCCGGGTCGTCCGCCTCGGTGAGGGCCCGTACGACCACGACCCGGCGGGCGCCGGCGTCCAGCACCTCTTCGAGGTTGCCCGAGTCGATCCCGCCGATCGCGAACCACGGGCGCCGGGTGGCCAGCGACGCCGCGTACCGCACGAGGTCGAGCCCGGGGGCGGGCCGGCCGGGCTTGGTGGGCGTGGGCCAGCACGGCCCCGCGCAGAAGTAGTCCACGCCGGGCTCGCCGGCCGCCGCCATCGCCTCGGCCTCGGAGTGGGTGGAGCGGCCGATGAGCAGCTCCGTACCGAGGATGGCGCGGGCGGCGGAGACGGGCAGGTCCCCCTGGCCCAGGTGCAGCACGTCGGACCCGATCGCGTGCGCCACGTCCGCCCGGTCGTTCACGGCCAGGAGCTTGCCGTGGCGCCGGCAGGCGTCGGCGAAGACCTGGAGGTGGTCCAGCTCCTCGGCCGCCTCCATGCCCTTGTCACGAAGCTGCACGATGTCCACACCGGAGGTGAGGACGGCGTCCAGGAACTCGGGGAGGTCCCCCTGCCGCTTCCGGGCGTCCGTGCAGAGGTAGAGCCGGGCGTCGGACAGCAGATCGAGTGCGCTGGACGTACCGGGCGCTGCGGGCATGCGGGGCTCCCCCGTCGGATCGTTGGCGTGCCGGGTGTGGGGGGGGGGGGGGGGGGGGGGGGGGGGGGGGGAGGGGGGGGGGGGGGGGGGGAGGGGAGGGGGAGGGGGGGGTGGGGCGAGAGGCGG